>PUKM01000025.1 GCA_003552325.1 Natrialbaceae archaeon
CACGTAACCGTTGCCAGTCGTAGCCTTTGTCGGCGGCGAGGCTGTGCAACTTGCCGCGTTGCGGCGGGCGAGTTGCCAGCCGATCTGCGTGTCGTGACGTTTCTTGGTCGTACAATGAACGTCAAGAACAGCTTGCGTTGCGGTGTCAACGAGGGCAGTTACTTTGAGTGTCTGGACGCAGTAGTTCGTGCGGCGGCAGTAGTGCTTGCTTGCGGTTTCGCGGTCGAAAAACGTCGCGTCCATCGCCGCTCGACCAGAAAGTTCGTGCAGCTGCGACGACAGTCGCAGCAGCACTCGCCAGACGGCAATCTTGATCCTCTCAAACGCCTTTACTAACGTGGAGTGGTGCGGGAGATCGGCCGCGTTGAGGCCGATCTCCCGGAGTATTTGAGGCATCTCGCTCAACAGGTCGAGCGCTTGGCGATAGGATTTCTCCAGGTAAATCCGCAGACAGTGGAGCGAAACGATGGCGTAGTCGGCGAAGCCGCCACCGCCCTGCGGGGCGGCGGCTTCGCCTCGGCCACCAACAGCATTTTTAGCCAATGTCACGACCTTTCGGGTGGAGCGGGAAATCTTGGACATGAAGCATCCGCCGTTTCCCGCTTCAACTCCCTAGATTTACCGGTTAAAGTCGGCGCAGTCTAGCGATTCACCAGAGCCTCGCGTTTGCTCGAGAGCGAGCGTGCCTGGTTCGTCTGGCGTCCTCATACTGTCGGCTGTCAGTCGTTCACGATCCCCTCTCCCTGGGTGGTGAGACTTTTCACACAGTGACAGCCAACAGTATCAGATCACGTCACCACGCACGGTGACGCCCTCCTGTTCCTCACGCCAGGCGTGGACCGCGGCGGCGGCCTCGCCCGCTTCTCCTTCGTCCATCCCGAGCATTTCGAGGGCGTGTGAGAGCGTCGGAAGGGCGAGTTCGCTCGCTCGCAACTTTCGAAACGCCTCCTCGCTCCGGACGCCATCCGCCCAGAGACAGACGCCACGCGGGTCGAGCAGTTGCGTGTAATCCTCCCGAAGCTGTGCACCACGAAGCCGTTGGGTTACGTTGTCCTCAAAGCTGGCGTTACAGACCTCGAGGTGGATCGGTTCCGCTCCAGTGTCGTCGCCGAGCAGGTGGGCCGCGAGGCACTGCTCGGGGGCGGCGTGGCCGTTTCTGTTAGCGCGAAGATAGTCGGGATACTCCTCAGCCCAGGTCGCTCGGACGGATTTGCCGACCCCACTGATTCCGTGGTCGGCTTCGAATCGTGCTTCCGCCTCGGGGTCGTCCCGAAGCAGAATGTCTTTGGTGAGATAAATATCGAGTCTGTCGACCGGATCGAGACCGAGTGCGAGGTCACCGTAGACCCAGACTTCACGGACTGGGACCGGCATCGTCGCCGATTCGACCGTGTCGACGACGTGCTCGAGCCGATCGACGGCGTCCTCTCGAGGGAGCCCGTTCATGTCCAGTCGTAGGCGTGACCCGATAAAAACGGTTGGTATCACCTCGCTCTCATGACCGGTTCTATTTTTACCATCCCCGACGAAGATATGGGTATGCGACACCGCGTCTTCAACGAGGACGGTTCCACGGACCTCGTGTTCGTGATGGGATTTGGCAACCGGTGGACTCACCAGAACATCGGCTGGCTGATCGACACGCTCACCGCAGCTGACGCGGACTACCGGGTCCACGCGTTCGAGCTCCCGACGAACATCGCGGATTTCAAAGCCGACTGGCTCGAGCCCGTCGCCGAGTACGTCGTCGACCTCGAAGAGTACCAGCTGCTCGCCCACAGTGCGGGTTCGCTGATCGCTCAGGCACTCGACGGAGCCGACAATCACGTCTATCTCAGTCCCTGGTGGGGATACGGTGCTGCTCACTCCGACCTCCTGCTCGAATTGGTGTCGAAAATCCCGACCAGCGCTCCGTTTCTCCCCCGCGGTGAAACGTCCAAACACGCTATTGGCGACCTCGCAACCGATCACCAACTCGCGACAGGCCCGGCGTGGGTGTCACCGTCGTTCATTCGGGAAACCCGTCGCGCCCAGGCAGATCTGCTCACTATCGACCACGATGCCGTCGTCTTCTGCTCACTCCGTGATCCGGTCATCGATCTTCGACCGATCGGCGAGCGCGTGCCGCCCGAACACGTTGTCCTCTACGATGGTGGCCACGAGCTGTTTTCTTCGAGCGTCCGAACCGACTACGTCGACCTGTTGTACGACGCACTCGCAGAGGGTGCTGACGCCATCGAATCCAGACAGATCGTGCCGGTTCGTGAGCCAGAACTGGCGGACCAGGTCACGCTCGAGGCAGAGTAAGGGTCGTTGCCGCCAGTTTTGGGTGTGGTGTCCGAGCCGGGGTGTGTTGCACAGGCGAACCTTCATACCACATGCGATACAATACCTCACTATGCACTGCAGGGTTGTTGTCGAAGCTGCTGTGCCGGTGTTCGACGTTGAGACGGAAGACGAGGCAATCCGCATCGCCATCTCGAAAACTGGCGATATGCTGAACCCTGATCTGAACTACGTCGAAATCAACATGGGCGAGCGTACCTCACCGGGTGGCGAGGAACTGCCACCGGCGTTCATCGCTGCCGACGAGGCCCTGGTCGCCCTGGAACTCGAGATGACGGTGTTCAACGTCGAACGCGAGGAACACGCGTCCCGTATCGCTCGCAAGGAGATCGGCCAACGGCTCGAGAACATCCCACTGGAGGTATTGAGCGTCGACGTCATCGAAGA
>PUKM01000188.1 GCA_003552325.1 Natrialbaceae archaeon
CTCACGCTCGGCTCCGATATCAGCATCGGCGTGTGGCTCGACCCGGCCGACGCCCGCGCGCTCGCCGAGCAGCTCGCGCTCGCGGCCGACGAAGCCGAAGCGGATATCGGCCATGAGTAGCCACGCCGACCACGATCTCGACGAGCGCCGCGCGCTCGCCGACCAGCTCGCGGAAGCCGGCGTTTGGTGCTAATCCCGCGATAGCCTCTTCTAGACGGTGTCGTGAGCACAAAACCCCTACCCTCAAGGGTGGGAGATCACCCCTCCGCGATGCTGTCAGATGTCGAAATCGTCTGATCCGAAGTCGAACTCACCACCGACGAAGTCCGGGTCCTCCAACTCCACCTCAAACGTCTCCTCAGCGATCAGGAGATCATCATCAATCCCGCCGGGGTCGGGGCCGGCCTCGAACTCCGGCCGGGGTAATCGCGGGGACTCTACCGGGCGCTGTGGTCCGCTAGCGCTTAACGTCGGCTGTGGGAACTCGGCCGCCTGCTCAGTCGGCTGTGCGAACTCTTCCGGCGTGGCCTCGGCCGTGCTGGTCACCGTGGGGAGGCCGGCCTCGAGGCCGGTGTCGAACGCGGTCGCCGGTTCGGTCGCACTCACCGGCCCGAACGCGGGCGTTGTGTCAGGCCCGGCGTCGAACTCAGGCTCGACGGGGTCGAACGTCCCGGCTTCGACGTCGGCGAAGGACTCAGGCTCGGCAGCGGTCACTTCACGCGGCTGTGAGGTGACGGCCGGTCCGGTGACGGTGTCGAACTCAGTCGGCTCGAACTCCACGGCGTCGTCCTCGATGCTTTCGTCGACCGTCGGATCGAATGCCTCCTCGGCGGGGAACCTCACACCCTCACGGTCGACGAACGCGCCCGCGGGCGCGCCGGTGTCCTCGTCGAGCGGGTCGTCGATAGTCGGACCCTCCGGCGTGATAAAGTCGCCCGGCTGCTCGATGCTGCCGGGCTGGTCGACGATCGCGTCCGCCTCCACCGTCGGGGTGTCGATTTCGGTGACGGTCGTGCCGGCCTCGTCGACGGGGATCTCAGTCACGTCGACTGACGCCTCGTCGACACCGAGCTCCGCCGGCTGCACGTCCGCCTCAACGGGTGTGACGATCTCCGGGCTGTCCGCCTCGGGCGTCTCCGGCGCCTCGATCTCCGTACCGACACCCGCGCCACCCCCGATAAGGTCACCCTGCTCGGGCGTGTCGATCTCCGACCGACGGACGCCATCGACCACCAACGCGCCAGCCGCCACCGTGGCGAGCCCGGCACCCGCGACTGTCGTCCCGGGCTCAGGGACGGCAATACCCGCCCCGCCGGCCGCGAAAGCGGCCTCGGCGGTTCCGATCTCACGTCCGCCCCTGTCGCCCGGGCGTGGGAGGTCCTCAAACCCGATCCGCTCTCCCGCGCCCGGGATGTCCTCGACCTCCACGGCCGGCACGGCCTCGGAAGCGGCCGCTTGAATGTCGTCGGCGTCGAACTGTGCGCCGGCGCCCGGGATGTCCTCGACGTCGACCTCCCGCGCCGCACCGGCCGCACGCCCGCCTGGTGTATCCTCGACGGCCTCCACCGCCTCCACGGCGGCGGCCTCGACGTCCTCCTCGCCAAACTGTGCACCGGCGCCCGGGATGTCCTCGACGTCGAACTCACGGATGTCCTCCTCGCCGAACTGTGCACCGGCGCCCGGGATGTCCTGCACCTCAAACTCACGGACACGATCGGCGATTTCGCGCCCCGGCGTCTGGTCGAGTGGCGGGATGATCGTGGCCGGGTCGACCGCCTCGGCGAGCTCGTCGAACTCCCGCTCGATCGGATCGCGAAAGTCGTCGAAGCCGAGCCGCTCCCCCGGCTCGGGCAAATCATCGATTCCAAACGCCGAGCCCGCAAACGGGATGGCGGTCACGCCGGCCGATGTGTCGATGCTGCCGCGGGTGTCCGGTCGAGCGCGGAACTCACCGTCGTCGAACTCCACCTCAACGTCGTCCACAGCCACCCCGAACTCGTCGGCGGCCTCGGCACGGAAATCCTGCCGTTGGTCGCCCACGTCCTCGACACGCCGGGCCGCGTCAAGTCCACCCAGCTGACCATCGACCTCCTCGACGTCGGGTCGCTCCACGCGCGCGGTGAGATCATCACCATCCGCTTCGATTTCGACGTCGGCCGGCACGACGTCAAAGTCGTCGGCGATCTCCTGACGCGCCTCCAACCGAGCAAGACCCTCCTCCGCGCGCTGCTCAAGCGGCCGTCGGCTCCGCACCGGCGAACCCGTCTCCTCGCGAAGGAAGTCACCGAGCCCGTCAAGCCTCCCGGTCTCGGGGTCCACCTCCACCGCGACGTCGTCGGGCTCAACCCCGTCGAACTCGTCGGCGATCTCCTCGCGAACCTCGTCCGTCGCGCGCTCCGCCTCGGCCTGAAGTGCGGCGTCGTCGACCCCCTCGAACTCAACGCGCCCGGCCTGGTAGTCAGTCGAGACGTCGATGTCGTCCGGGGCGAACGCCTCCAAATCGTCGGCGACCTCGTCCCGAAGCTCGTCGCGCGCCTCACGAACCGCACCGCGACGCCGACGAGCCTGCCTCGCGGTCCGGTCGAGCGCAGTCGCCTGCTCGAATGTGTCCGCCTCGATCTCCTCGACGAACTCCACCGGGTCGGCCTCGAAAGCCTCTCTCCTCTCCTCAAGCGCCTCCTGTGCTGCCTCGACGTCGTCCGC
>PUKM01000083.1 GCA_003552325.1 Natrialbaceae archaeon
CGGGACGCCGCGCCACGTGGGCACTGCCCGTGAGAGCGTGACAGACCAAGACGGCGTTCGAGCCGTCGAACTCGCCGTAGGTTTCGTAGGCGACCTCGAGCGTTGGAATCGACTCCCCACAGCCGAACGTGAACGAGCCGAGGTCGACAACGTCTCTGGAAGTCATCGTGTGCCTCCAGGGGGGGACGCCTGCGTCCGGACAGCCGTCTCGATGGCCTGTTCGAGGTCCGCCAGCAGGTCTGTGGGGTCTTCGATACCGACAGAGAGGCGAACGAGGTCCTCGGTGACCCCCGCCTCGGCCTGTTCGGCCGGGGTGAGTTGCCCGTGGGTCGTACTCGCTGGATGGATGATGAGCGTCTTCGCGTCGCCGATGTTGGCGAGAAACTGCGCGACTTCGACGGCTTCACAGACGGCTTTCCCGGCTTCGTACGCCCCTCGAGGGGCGCCACCACCATCGAGGCCGAAGGCGATCATGCCGCCGTAGTCTTCGAGGTATCGACTGGCGTGGTCGTGGGTCGGATGGCTCTCGAGGCCGGGATAGGCCACCCAGGCGACGTCGTCGTGGTCGGCCAGATAGTCGGCGACGATGGCGGCGTTTTCACAGTGTTTGTCCACTCTGAGGGGCAGGGTTTCGATGCCCTGGAGGGTGTTCCAGGCGTCGTGTGGGGACTGCTGGTTGCCCAGGCTGCGCATCGATCGGTACCGAACGGCCGCGGCGAGCGGGGCGTCGGGAAAATCCCGAGAGAAGTCGACATCGTGATAGGCGTGATTCGAGCCGGCGAGCTCGTCGTAGCCGTGTGCCCCCCACTCGAAGTGGCCGCCATCGACGACGACGCCGCCCACGGTCGTTCCGGAGCCGTGTAACCACTTGGTCGTCGATTCCCAGACGACGTCGGCTCCGTGCTCGAGGGGGCGACACAGTGCGGGCGTGGCGAAGGTGTTATCGACCACCAGCGGAGCGCCGTGATCGTGGGCGAGAGTCGCGAGCCGCTCGAAATCAGGGGTGACGAGGGAGGGGTTCCCGATCGTTTCGACGTGTACGTACGCCGTGTTTTCGTCGATCGCCTCGGCGTAGGCGTCGACGTCGAGCGTGGGGACGAACCGTGGTTCGATACCCCGTTTGCGAGCCGTTTTCGTCAGGTACGCAGTCGTCCCGCCGTAGGTGTCAGTCGAACACACCACGTTGTCCCCGACAGCCGCGAGCACCAGCGTGATCGCGTCCAAGGCGGCCATCCCGCTCGCCGTCGCCACCGCACCGGTGCCGCCCTCGAGCGACGCCAATCGGTTCTCGAGGGCCTCGACAGTCGGATTGCTGATCCGAGAGTAGATGTGCCCCTCGCGCTCGAGTGCGTACAGTTCCGCGGCCGAGTCGGCGTCCTCGAAGGCATACGACGTCGTCTGATAGATCGGTACGGCCGCGGCACCGGTCGCTGGGTCCCCGTCGTAGCCTGCGTGGACACTCCTGGTGGCCAGCCGGAGGTCATCCTCGCTCGAGCAGGTAGTCATGTTTTGTATGCATACTTCTCGAGCCTATTATGCGCAGTAGTAACGGCAAATACGGACGGAGAGTGTGCGATTTCGTCCCACAGCGACTCGAGACGCGCCAGTAGACGGAGCCTTTGATACCCTCTGGCCCTAACTGACCTGCGTGCACGGGAGTGATCGGGACCGCGTCGTGTTGGCCGTGGTGGTCTTTACCGTCTTGTTCTCCCAGTTGTTGCTCTATCCAGGCATCGAAGAACTCGTCACCATCTTCAGCGCCGCGGACGGTTCCTCGCCGTTCACCGACACGGCGCTCGATGCCAGTATGTGGTTTTTGGTCTCGGAGTTCGGGGCTTACATCGCGTTCGTCGGCCTCTGGGGGCTCCTCAGTGACGCCACCGGCATGCGGACCCCGTTCATCGTCATCGGCGCCATCGCCGGCGGTGCAGGCTACGGACTGCTCGCCATCGTCGGAACCACCGGCGGCGTGCCCTTCGAAGGCGTCCTCCTCCTGCGGGTGTTCCAGGGGGCGATGACTGTTGGCGCACTCTCGTTAACGATGACGATGCTCATGGACCTCGAGGGCGGCCACGGGCAGAACATGGGCGCAGCCGGCATCGCCATCGGCCTGGGCGCGGCGACAGGAGCCCCCGCTGGCGGGCAGTTGACCGAACTCGATCCACTGGCACCCCTCGGTGCAGCCGCGGTATTGCTCGTCTTTGCAGGCATCGTGGTGACACGAGTTCCCGACCGAAGCCCCCAACGAACACGCCGAGCGAGCGATATCCTGCAGGGAATCAAAGGCCGGCCTGCACTGACGCTGCCGTTCGCCTTCGGATTCGTCGATCGCCTCACAGCCGGCTTTTTTGCGCTGGTTGGGACCTACTACTTCAGGGA
The DNA here is from genome assembly GCA_003552325.1 of Natrialbaceae archaeon. Classification (GTDB taxonomy): domain Archaea; phylum Halobacteriota; class Halobacteria; order Halobacteriales; family Natrialbaceae; genus Natronosalvus. The sequence continues at coordinate 2,380 of PUKM01000083.1, forward strand.
AACGTTCGACCTCGATCCGGCGATGACCGGGCTCATCCTGGCGTGTTTTTTCGCCCCGTTTGCCCTCCTCCAGTACCCGATGGGGATGCTCTCCGATCGGATCGGACGTACGGTACCGATCGTCGTCGGCTCACTCTGTTACGGTGTCGGCATCATTGCCGTTGGGGCGGCCCCGACCGTCATCACCGCCGCCGCGATGATGGTCGTCGTCGGCGTCATCGGCGCACTGATCGCCCCGGCAACCATGGCGCTCGTCACCGACCTCGCCGACGAGGGCGAGCGTGGACTCGCGATGGCCGGCTTCAATTTCGCCGGCAGC
>PUKM01000217.1 GCA_003552325.1 Natrialbaceae archaeon
GAGGGACGGAAAAGCGCCGAAGCCAGGACTCGAACCTGGGACCGCCTCGTTAACAGCGAGGTGCTCTACCAACTGAGCTACTTCGGCTCACCTGCTGGTTGTCGGGTCGATTTGATAGGGCTTTCGTTTTGCCCCCGTCACGGGCGCAGGTCGATACGTTTTCACCCCTTCCGTCAGTACACGAGCGTATGTCCGACGACAGGGGCGCTCCTGACGGTCCAGATGGAGACTCCGATGCATTCGACGCCATCACCCAACGCGTCCTCGAGCGGGTCACCCCCGACACCGGCGAGCGCGCCCGTCTCGAAGCTGTCGCCCGAGAGCTGACAGAGCGCGCTAGGCGGGCAGCCACCGACCGCTGTCCCGACGCCGACGTCATCCAGGTCGGCTCGAGCGCCAGGAACACCTGGATCAGCGGCGATCGCGACATCGACATCTTCGTGCGCTTTCCACCCGACCTCGACCGGGCCACCCTCGAAACCTTCGGCCTCGAAGTCGGCCACGAAACCCTTCCGGAGGGCCACGAGGAGTTCGCCGAACACCCATACGTCAAAGGTGAATTCGACGGGTTCGCCATCGATATCGTGCCCTGTTACCGACTCGAGCGAGCCAGAGATATCCAGTCGGCCGTCGATCGAACACCCTTTCACAACCGCTACCTCGAGGCACGACTCGATGACGAACTCGAGCGCGACGTCCGTCTCACGAAAGCCTTTCTCAAGGGGATCGGGGCCTACGGCTCTAACCTCCGAACCGAGGGATTCAGTGGGTACCTCACGGAACTCCTCGTGGTCGAGTACGGTGGCTTTCGAGCGCTTCTCGAGGCGGCAGCCGACTGGAACCCACCTGTTACCCTCGACCCAGAGGACCACGGCGAAGTGACGTTCGACGACCCGCTCATCGTTATCGATCCAACCGACCCCACCCGAAACGTCGCCGCCGTCTGTGCCCCAAAAAACGTCGCCCGCCTCCAGCACTACGCCCGGGAACAACTCACGACACCCCGACTCGAGTACTTCGAGCCCACCAAACGGGAGCCGTTGGACGCTACCGAACTGAGCGCACACCTCGAGCGCCGAGAGACGACGCCCGTTGCCGTTCAGTTCGACGCCCCCGATATCGTCGACGACCAACTGTATCCACAGCTCAAGAAATCACTCGCCGGCATCATGCGGGCGCTCAACAGGCGTGGCTTCGACGTGCTTCGTGGAGCCACCTTCGCCGACACGACGGCCGTGATCTTCCTCGAGCTATCGGTCTCGAGACGACCCGCCGTTACCCGCCACCAGGGCCCCCCGGTTCACGTGCGCAAACACGCCGAAGGATTCTTCGACGCTTACGACGACGATCCGACCGCCTACGGTCCGTTTATCGACGGCGATCGGTACGTCGTCGAACGACCCAGGGAGTTCACGAGCGCTCTCGCGTTCCTCGAGAGTAATGCCCTGTTCGACGCCAGTCTCGGTGCCCACGTCGAAACTGCACTCGAGGCGGACTATACGGTACGTGCTGGCCCGGATGTCGTTGCACTCGCGGACGAATTCGGTGAAGAACTCAGACAATTTTTCGAACCAGTGCCCTAGTCCGCGCCGCCGTTACAGTCCCGGTAGCGCACTGTCGTCATCACCGTCATCGCTATCGTCGCCATCCTCGCCGCCGTTGTCGTCGCTTTCGTCGTCTTCACCCTCACCGTCATCATCACCATCATCGTCCGCTTCGCCATTTGAGCCCCCGTTCTCCTCAGCCGCCTCTTCGATAATGTGCTCGAACAACTGCTCGACGTTCTCGCGCTCTTCGATCTCCGTTTCGACCGGATAGACCCCGATTGCAACGAGATGATCGTCATCGGTTTGGACGGCTTCGGTGATATGGAGATACACCTCCAGGTCTTGGCCTTCGAACGTTGCGTCAGCCCGATACTGGGCTTGCGTCGTCGCCTGCTCGAGGACGTCGAGTGTACCCTCACCTTCGTGAGACAGGTTGCTGATGTCGTCGTAATTATCAGCCACGAGTTCCACGAGTTCGTCGCTACTCATGTCTTCGACCGGATTAAATTCCTGACCGGCAACTGACACCTGCGGTGTCGTGAGGACCATGAACACGGCTGCCCGTTGTTCGCCAAGTGGCCCGAGATCAACGGCCTTCTCGTGTTCAGTGAGGTAGTTCGTCACCGAAACCGTTTCTGTGTACAACATGAGGTCGACGTCTTCGTCGATCCCGATCGCCTCAACACCCGTTTGTTCGTAGCCGGTCTCCTCGAGCGCTGCTGGATCGACGCCAGCCGGTGTGGATTCGTGTTGATCGAGGCCCGCAAGCCCGAGACAGCCCGAGAGGCTGGCGATGCCAACGAGGCCAACGCTCCCGAGCAGGGTTCTTCGGTGCATGACAGCCACAATAGCGTATGCGTTGAAAAGAGTTTATCGGAAAACGGACAATCATGTTTCAGAACTGATCGGCTCCCGAGACACTCACGTATCGGTGAACTGTTCTTCAACGGCCTCGAGCACCGATTCGACGTCTTCACTGACGCCATCGTCAGGGCCGAGTGCTTCCCTCCCATCGAACGTCTCGTGGACGACTGCGATGCTATCTGCCAGGACCTCGAGTCCGTACCCTCCTTCGAGGACGAAACCCAGCCCAGCCCCGACGGTATCTGCCAGCGAGCGCATCTGTTCGGTCATCAGCGCGTA
>PUKM01000032.1 GCA_003552325.1 Natrialbaceae archaeon
ATGGAGGTCGACGGGCGCATCCACCACCACAGGCACCCCAAGCCACAGTCGATCCCGTGACTTCCAGCAACCCACCACAGCACCCTTCCCCACCATTGCCGCGCTGTGTTCACGGACGCGGGCCTGCACCTCCCGCTGCCGGTTCACAGCTTTCGACGATGCGGGCTTTGCACCGGCCTCCATCGTCTCCGCAATTTTCACACCCTCGAGTAGCTAGTCTCGATCACGGGCCACACAGCACTCCTCTCAGCGTGTGCTCTCCGTCGAGTCACGGAGCGCTTCGAGGACCGGGATTGCATCGAGTTGCGCGTCCGACAGTGCCTCCCAATCGATCCCCGCGGGTTTGTCCACTGAATCCGGTCGAATGCATCGATCAGCGGTGACGATCAGGTCCATTGGAACGTCGTGAGCATCTCCCTCGAGTCCCTCGACCAGCTGTCGCTCGTGAACGGTCGTTACGACGGGTGTCTGCTCGTCGACCAGGTCGAACTCTCGGAGGAGTGCGTACTCGAGATCGCTGTATCCCTCACCCTTGCCAATACGAACACCCGACTCGCTGACGGCGACGCTGCCGGAGACGATGAGGTCGATTTCGCCCACCTCGTCGGGTTCGACTGGAACGCCGTGAGTCGACGACCCCGAGACCGTCGTCGCCTCGTCGTAGTCCTCGAGGACGTCCGGATCGAGTTTCAGAAAGCACTGTTCGTCTCGCAGTCTCGGGACGGCCATGTAGACGGTCTTTCCGTCGCGAAGGGCGCGCCGTCGAACCGGAAGCTGTGGCGCGTCGGGGTTGGCTTTGATCGTATCTGCGGCTCCCCACTCCGGCTGGTCAGCCAGTCGTGCAGCCGCCTCGGGTGCGCCAGCGAAGTTGGGAATTCGTCCATGTGGTGGAAACGGAAACCGAGCGACACCTGACTCCTCGAGCTCGTCCCAGATGCGTTCGCGGACCGCTGCTTTCGTCATACGAACAGCTCGTGGTGGTCGGACCTGAGTGTACCGTTTCACCCCACTCGAGTCGTGGCAACAAGCCACTGGTGGGAAACCCTTATGCGCGATGGGAGGAAAGGGTCGATGAACGGTATGACTGTCACGCTCAAGGACTTCTACGCAGACTGGTGTGGACCCTGCAAAACCCAGGATCCTATCCTCGAGGAACTCGAATCCGACTGGGACGGTCGGTTCGAAGTCGAGAAAGTCAACGTCGACGAAGAACAGGACGTAGCAAACGAATATCAGGTCCGCTCGCTCCCGACGCTGATCATCGAGAACGATGATGGCGTCGTCGAGCGGTTCGTCGGTGTCACCCAGCGCGAAGACATCGAGGACGCCCTCGAGAGCGCGGGCGCCTGAGCACGGAACGTATTTTTCTGCGGTCACCGTGAGCCGACGAGCCACCAGCACACAGCCGAAACTTCAATGGCTTCGACCACCCACGTCGGCGTATGTACGCGATCGTCGGGTGTAGCTCGTGTTCGAACCTCTGGCTCATCGAAGGCCGCTCGAAGACCGTCCAGTGTCCACGCTGTGGCTCCCGGCGACCCTACGAGAAGCGACGAAAGTTCCTCGAGACCGACGACCCGGACCACGCACGCGAAGTCAGAGCCTCCATGCTCGCCAGCCGACAGGGCGAAAGCGACGCCTTTGCCCGCGTCGATGCTTTCGGTGACCTAGAGGACACCGTCGAGGACGGGGTGATCCCCGACGAAGAGTACCTCGAGGCGGCAGGCCTCGACGTAGACGAACTCGCGGCGGCAGGCGATCGAAACACCCGCCAACCTGCCAGTCAGAGCAAACGAGCGGTGGTCGAAGAGGCACTCGAGACACTCGAGTCGCCAACGGAGGCCGATATCGTCGACTATGCCACAGATCGTGGGGTCGAGGCCACGTACGTGCAATCGGCTCTGGAGAAACTGGTTCGACGGGGGGCGGTGAGTGAGAGTCGGGGGACGTATCGCCTCTTGTAACTCACGAGACCAGGGGGACCGCGCGAGACCGCTATCCATATCTGTCGTCGCCTGAATACACAGGCATGAGCGACACCTTCGAAGCCCAGGGGACGGTAATCGCGGTTGGGCTCCTTGCCGCTGTCGCCGTCATGCTCTTTGGAGTCGTCGTCAGCCCGACCATCGCTGGCGTCGACACGATGGTCGCGATGATGTGGATCTTCGCCGCAACCTTCGGCGCGATGTCGGTGCTCCACGCTGTCGTTGGGCAGTACAATTTCGCCTGGGGCCATGGCGGCGCGGCGTTCGGATGGGTGCTGATCCTCCTCGAGTCGAGTTCGTTCAGCGTGACGCTCGGCCTCGGCCTGCTCGTGCTTTCGGGTGGATACATTTTCCTGTTGAGTCGGCGCTCGGAACGACAGGTGGTCGACGCTGACTCTGAAGCCGACCAATTGGACTCATAATGATCGGGGGTGTCTGGGCCGGGCCACAGCTACAGCAGTCCCAGTACCGACGCACTCGAGAGCGTGAGGGCGACGATACCGACGATGAGCTCGAGGACCAGAAGGGCCCGGTACAGCCGATACTGCTCGAGGTCCGGGGGGTCGTTTGCGGCGGACATAGGTGGTGCGCCCGCGGGTGCTCACCGAGCGGACGCATTCATTGCTATCGGTGACGACCTGCAATTCGATACGCCAAAAGCGAGGAGTGAAAGTGAAAGTCGAGGATCGGCACACCTGGTCCTGATGGGTCGATAGCTCCAATGAGACGTCCGCGTCGTGGCGAGACGTGACCGCGCTACGTCTCGTCGGCCCGTTGTAACTCCCACCCGCGTTCGGTCCTGGTCACGACACCCTCGTCGGCGAGCGTTTCGAGCAGTTCGGCGACCACCTCTCTCGGGACGCCTATGTCGCGACTGAGAGCCGAGACCCCTTTGGGTTCCTGATGAATACTGGCCAATAGGTCCGCGTGGATACGACTCTCCCTGCCCATCCCGATGGCATCAGAAATGCGGTCGAGCGTATCACAGAGCCGCCCCTGCACCCACCGCTGTGCCAGGGAGAGCTCGTTCTCGAGCGCCTCGAGGTCCTCGAGTGCCGCCAGTAGTTCGTCGAGGTCGGTCGAGTCGTCGGCTGTCAGCTCGAACGAGAGGTGTCGACAGGACGTGATATCGAAGGAGTTGTTCTGCGGATAGGCACTCTTACTTGCGAATCCGTACGGCGAGACGTTGACCTCGAGCCGGACGTTTCGGGCGATGTGGAAGTACTTTCGTCGCTGGTCGTCGACGTGACTCTCGATTAGTCCGGTTTCTTCGAGTTTGCGCAAGTGGTCGATAACGGCCTTTGGGCTGACGCCGAGGTACTCAGAGATTTCCGTCACGTAACAGGGCTTCCGAGAGAGCAGTCTGAGGATACGTCGCCGGTTCTCGTTCCCGAGCAAATCCAGCAACGCTGCGGAGTCCATCTACCCGGCGTAGGAGATGGGGACGGAAAAACGTGTCTCTCGGTGTATCCTACAGAGCCCTAGCAGGCTTCAGGTGTCTCCGGTATTTCCTGACCCGCGACGGTCTTTCTCATCCGTGTCGTCGTCGTGTCCAGCGGTATCGTCTTCTTTGGTGGTGTTCTCTCCGGGTGGACCCGTGTCAGCCGCACCTGGGTGCTCATCGCTGTCGTTCATCGGGCCACCGGCGTGGTCAGGGGGGCCCTGTGGCGGGTCGATCCCTTGCATCTGTTGGGCTCGTTCAGCGACGTCAGGTCCGGCGAGATCAGCGGCCTCAGCCCGGAGCTCCTGAATCGTCTCCGCATCTACGTTCTCGGCTGTCGCTCGCTGGGCTGTCACGTTCATCGACGAGTCAGTCGCGCCGAGGTCGGCCGCCAATCGGCTTTTTCTGGCTTCGTACTCAGCGTCGTCGAAGTTGCCTGCACCGTTCTCGAGTGCCGCTGATTCGTTCGAGAGTGACTCGAGCGCCATCTCGTGGTTCGCCGTCCGTTGGTCGATCAGTCTCTCGCGCTCTTCGGCATCCGCGGCTTCGTAGGCCGCGTCGAACATACCGTCATCGACGTTCTGGGCCGCGTTTGCGGTGTTCGCCTGCATGAACGTCGAGACTTCGTCGCTGAGCGCTGGATCATCCTCCGTGGATTCATTGGTGTCTGCCCCCCCGTCGAGCGTGGCCGTTGCCGGGACCATGAGCAGTCCGGCCACAACCACGAGTACGATGAGACCACGGGTTACGGTCATCAAACCGGGATACCAACCGATCCATAAAAAACCCGAACCGTCGTTCGAACCGTTTAGCCCCCTGAACGGATCGTTCGAACGGTTTGTGGCTTTTTACCCCACTACAGTCTGGCACTTTCACCGCGTCGTTCGCAACCGTTCACCACCAGTCATTTTACCCAGGCGAACGCAGCGGTGGTGGCAGTGGACCCTTATCGCGACCAAGCCGGTCATACTGTCGGCTGTACGTCGTTCACGACGCTCGCCTCCCCGAGTGGCGAGTATCTTCACACAGTGACAGCCAACAGTATCACTTACCCGATGAAAAACAGCGTCACCGGTCGCCTCGAGTGGAAACCACACTGAAAGCGGGTGCGTATAAGTCTATCCGCAGAATAATTATAAGCGGTGAGGGCCTGTGTCATGGTAACATGTTCGAGCGGTTCTCCCGAAGCTACTATCTCGGACGTCTCTACGTCACACCGACGACGAGTGACTACGCTTGCATGGAACGCACACAACACGAACGCATTAACGAGGCCGTCTACGCGACTGGCGATGGCATCGAACGACTCGACAACCCCCTCGTGATGAAACTCGAGTCGGGCCACTTCGCCGTCCACGGGACTGACGAGGTGCCCGCAAATACGCTCGCGATTCCAGAATCGATGCTCGAAGGGACGCGAATCCGAAATCCACCAGCGCTGAAAGAAGTCTTTCTCGCCCGGCGTGAACGCGCCGAGCAGCTCCTCGGATTCAGCGTGGGGAGTCAACTCCCCCGTGACCACTCCTAACGTGGCAGGCCCCGCTCGTGGACCACTGTGAGTGACACTGCTGGCTGATAGGGAGACACTGCTCTCCGCCGGGAGACGGGCGGCCGGAACCGGGACCTAAAAGTGCCGTCGGTTCGCGTATTGAGCCGATGATCGACGAGTTGCTCGGTCGAGCCACACTGAAAGAACGCATCGAGGAACTCGAGGAGGAGACAGAACGATTGCGCCGGCGATACGAGGCGGAGTCAGACCGCCGAGCCGACGCCATCACCGACAAACAGGAAGCCGAACGGGAGCAGAACAAACTCGAGGATCGCATCGCCCAACTCGAAGGGGAACTCGAGCGCCAGCGTGAGCGTGCCGACCAGCAATCTGGTGCTGCGGGCACGCTCGAGCCACGACGTCGTGACCGACTCTCGCGTGGGGAGACGGTGACCGTCCTCGATCGGCTCGAGTCGTTTCGAGCGGGGCCGGAAGGGGCCTGTACGGCGGTCGTTCCAGACGGGGAGGTTCCGGACGCGGTGTCGACCCACCTGGGGCCACGCCAGCGGTTGCTCGAGGGGAGTGACACATATGTCGTCTGTTACGACGATGCAGACCTGCTATCGGTGGCGCTCGCTCCACCGATTGGGCCCGCATCGGAGACGCCACGTGTCGGCTGGAGCGATAGATTCGACCTCGAGCGCGAGTGGTTTCTCCCACGTGGCCGCTTTACCCTCGCCCTGGTTCGGGCGGACCTGTTCGCGCTCGGCGTCTATGACGGCGAGGACCGACAGGACTTCCACGGATTCGAGAGTGACGTCAAAAGCAGCCACTCCAAGGGCGGGTTCTCACAGGGACGGTTCGAGCGGATTCGCGACGGGCAAATAGCCGACCACCTCGAGCGTGCCCGGAGTGCGCTGGCTGAGCATCGCGACGGCTCCCTCTATCTGGTCGGCCAGCAGGAAGCGATTTCGCGTCTGAGCGACCACCTCGAACCGCACGCGACGGCGACCGTTGACGCGACAGGGGCTCCGAAAGCCGCCCTCGAGGATGCGTTTCGTGACTTCTTCAGGACTGAGCTGGTCGTTCTTGGCTGACTCCCGTCCATCCATCGCCGACCTCGACACGCCTCGCCGCGGGCTGTACGGTTAAGTACCCCCTGGTCTTTGCACACCGTATGCACATCGCAATTCTCGCTCACGAGAACTTCCCCCACAGGGCCAAGACGGCCCTGGGCGTGCTCAGGTACGCCGACTACGAGGTCGCCGCCGTGTTAGACCGCGACCAGGCAGGTGCATCCGTGTCCGATTTCGTCGATGACGTCCAGGATGCCCCGATCGTTGCTGGCATGGACGACGTCGATGACGACGTCGACGCCTTGCTCATCGGCATCGCCCCGATTGGCGGCGGCTTCGAAGAAAGCTGGCGGGAGGACGTGACAACAGCACTCGAGCGCGGCTGTGATCTCATCTCCGGCCTGCACTATTTTCTCGCCGAAGACGACGAGTTCACTGCCCTCGCCGACGAACACGGCGGCGAGATCTGGGACGTCAGAAAACCCCACGATGACCTCACCGTTGCAGACGGCGTCGCCGCCGACCTCGATGCCGAGATCATCCTCACCGTCGGCACCGACTGTTCGGTCGGGAAGATGACGACGACGATGAAACTGGCTCGAGACGCCCGTGACGCCGGGTACGACGCGGCTGTCATTCCAACGGGCCAGACGGGAATCATGATCGAAGGGTGGGGGAACCCCGTCGACCGCGTCGTTAGTGATTTCACCGCCGGAGCGGTCGAGGAGATGCTCGTCGAGAAGGCCGACGAGCACGACTACCTGTTCGTCGAGGGCCAGGGCAGCATCGTCCATCCCGCGTACTCCGCGGTTACCTGTGGAATCCTTCACGGCGCGATGGCCGACCAACTGATTCTCTGTGACGTCGCCGACCGGGACGTGATTCACGGCTATGAGTCATTCGAGCAGCCACCGATACCCACCTACGTCGATCTCTACGAGAACCTCGCAGCCCCTGTTTCGCCTTCGACAGTCGTCGCCGGCGCGCTGAACACCTACGGCCTCGAGGACGACGCGGCTCGCGACGCCCTCGACGCGTTCGAAGCCGACCTCGGCAAACCCGCCACCGACGTGATCCGCTATGGGACTGACGACCTCCTCGAGGTGGTACTATGAGCCTCGAGACCAGTTTCGAGCGAGTGACGATGCCACTCGAGCATCCGTTTACCATCTCACGGGGGACACAAACGGAAGCCGAGGCAGTAATCGTCACCATCGAGGACGACGCTGGGAATGTCGGTATCGGTGGCGCTGGCCCCTCCGCCCATTACGGCGAGAGCGCGGCAACTGTCGAGGCCGTCCTGCCAGACCTCCTCGAGGTCGTCGAAGCCGTCGACGACCCCCACCAACTCGAACAGATCGAACGACGAATGCGCGAGACGATCGAACGCAATCCAGCCGCCCGGTGTGCGGTGAGTATCGCCCTCCACGATCTCGTGACGACACAACTCGAGGTTCCGTTGTACCAGTACTGGGGGCTCGATCCCACCGAAACGGTGACGAGTTCCTACACGATCGGGATCGACGACACCGAGACGATGCGGGCGAAAACCGAGGAAGCCGTCGACCGTGGATACACTACCCTGAAAGTGAAACTCGGGACCGACCGGGATCTCGAGATCATCCGGACGATCCGCGACGTCGCCCCGGATGTCCGCCTCTACGTCGACGCGAACGAGGCCTGGACGCCCCGCGAGGCCGTCCAAAAAATCGAGGGGCTGGTCCCCTACGACCTCGAGTTCGTCGAACAGCCGGTGTCGGCAGAAGACCCCGAGGGACTCCGGTACGTCTACGAACGGGCGGCCCTCCCGATCGCTGCCGACGAATCGTGTATCACCGTCGAGGACATCCCACAGATCGCAGACCGGTGTGACATCGCCAACCTGAAACTGATGAAATGCGGTGGCCTCCGTGAAGCGATCCGGATTATTCACACCGCCCGCGCCCACGGCCTCCAGGTCATGTGTGGGTGTATGTCCGAGTCCAACGCCTCGATCGCCGCGGCCTGTCACCTCGCGCCCTTGCTCGATTACGCCGACCTCGACGGGTCACTCTTGCTCGCTGAAGATCCCTACGATGGCGTGCCAATGCCCGGTGGCCGGATCGAGTTGAGCGCCCTCGAGGACACGGGGACGGGCGTTCGACAAGGCTAACCCGCCCGAACAGAGGGGCCAGCCCGTCGAATACAGGCACATACTGCGAACAGCAGATGTATTTTAGTACCACCCGCCTGTATGTGGCCATCTATGGCACTCGAGGGCCGGAATCCGGAAGCACAGGTAATCACCAGATGGAATCGTGCGTTCGACGCCCTGAAAGCCGAACCCCGTCGACAGCTCGTCGCTTCCCTCCTCGATGCCGAGAGCGACACCGTTGCCCTCCCCGACGCCGCACAGTCCCCGGCGGTACCAACTGACCCCGATGCTCTCACCCTCGAATTACACCATCAGCACCTCCCGAAACTCACCGGTGCTGGCTACATCGAATGGGACGACGACCCCTTATAGGCCCATCGTGGCCCAAAATTCGACACAGTCGAGGCTATTTTGAGCGCGCTCCACCGAGAAGCGGACCGGTTCCCGCCCGAACTCGTCGATGGCTGTTACCGGCTCGAGTACGAACGTGAGCGGCGTACCCCGTGAATCGAGGCCACATACGAGACAGATCGTTCATCAAGAGAGATGAATACAGATCTCTCCTGGCGTCCCTGACAGACACCTGCCGAAATTACTGGCGCTCGAGTGATCGGTACCGCTATTTTCCCCGAGACCGAAGTATGGCCGATGAACGAACCCCAACTCCTCATGACGATCGTCCTCGTCGTGGTGGTCCTCGTGTGTCTAGCGGGTATTCTCTACATCTCGTTTGTCTGGGATTGAGACGGTCTGCGGTGGTGCAACTGCGGACGGATCGCGAGTGGACCGGTACTGGCGTATCGTCGGCCGTCCAAGAGCGTGGAATTCATCTGGGGAACCCAGGTGCGAACCAACAGAGGCGATCAATCCCCGGTCGTCGGCTCCTCGAGCGTCTCGAAGGGGTCGGCGTCTGGGTCTTTCTGCGGGAGCATCGGCCCAACGGAGACCGTCCGCCGAGTCACCGTGGCGGTCCGAATAATGTACGCCGTGAGCAGCGTCAATGGGTATCCCACGACGGCGATGAGTCCACTTACCAGCCACGGTAACACCGTGTGCGACGGGACCGCACCCGTCGGTCCAGCATAGATGAGTCCGATCAGTAACGCAGCTGAGACCGCCGGAATCCCTGTCAACAACGTCAGTTGGGAAAACCGAGTGAGCTCTCGTTGGAGGTAGGTCGTTTTAAAGTGTTCACGCGCTACGATGAACAGTTCGAGCCCCTCCTCGACCTGCTCGAGTGCCTCGGAAGCCTCTCCGGAGTCGCCATGGCGTGTCAGCAACGCCCGAGTGAGGTACAGAAATCGCGCGGCGTCGAAATCGATCGCAACCGAAATCGCCCCGAACGTCCCGAACGACGACGAGTCGAGCAGCGCTTCAGTCCGGTCGAGACGCTCGTCCAGCACCGAAACAAACTCGTGCAACTGTTGGTCCTGGTGTGTCTCTGCCGCCTCCTCGAGGGTCGCCACGTGTTCGTCAAGGGTATCGGTCAATTCCTGAAGCAGTTGTGTCGGCGAACCGGGCGAGGGCCGGATGCTGGCGTGTGTCGCAAGGTCATCACGAAAGGTGTACACCCCCTCGAGCGTCTCTCGAACCTCGCCTGCTGTCGAAAACTCTCGAGAGAGGATCAACTGATTGATCGAGACAACGAGGGTGACGAGTGAGAACGTTCCCGCGATCATGCCACCTGCCAGCCGCGTCATCGAATCGTCGTTAACGAACGAAATGAATCCCCCGGACTCCAGGATGAGCAAAGAGAGAAAGCCAAAAAGCGAGAGTCCGGTCGCGAGAAACAATCGATTTCCGTCGATCAGCACCCACTCTTTGAGTTGGACGGCTGCCGTCACCAATCCGTTGGACCGTTCATCGACGGCGGTCCGCATCGACTCTTCGGGAGACATTTGGTACGTTCACACTAGAGGGGACTAAAAATCTCCTTGCTGCATACCGCACAGTCGTGTGCAGGGCAGAGACTGAATCGGCTGGGCGCTGTCGGGCACCCATGCCCGATGCCTCGGTCAGAGCCGATGAACGCTCGAGGCGAAGCCAGTCAGATGAACACCACGAGTCCAGGGAGTCGGTCCATTACTCTCGCAGGGTGGCACTCGTTGGTGGCATACTCTGGTTTGCTGGCTGTCTCGACCGCGGTGACGGTGGGCCAGCCTACACCGAGCGAACGCCGGTTACCGCCGACGGTGACCCCCGGAACGAAAGCGAACAGCGAACGGCAGCTACACTCGTGGAACGAGAACCAGCCGATGCTGTCTCGAGTACTGTTGACGCGGAAATACGTGACCACGAGTTCGTTCAGGAAGACGATTATCGAGGCTCGACAGTCCAGGGTACCATCGAAAACCAGGGTGACGACCGCCTGGCAATACTCGAGGTCCGCGTTCGTGTCTATGGAGAGGAAGACGAACACCTGGGGAGATATATGAGTCGGACCGGAGACCTCGAGCCCGGCGAACAGTGGGCCTTTACGGTGATCGTTCTCGAGGCACCAACGGACATCGCGTCCTATGACGTCGACGTCCTCGCGGCACCCGGGTGAACAGGCCCATCGGTGTGGCTCGGGATCGAACCACAACAGCGGCGGTCAGTTCTCCTCTTCTTTCAGTTCAGCGAGTTCGGACTCGACTTCGGCGTCGTCGACGTCAGCCTCCAAATCATCGAGTTCGGCCTCGAGGTCGGCATCGGCCGCAGGCTCGGCTTCGACATCTGCCTGATCGTCCGCCCCAGCCGCTTCGGTGTCCGCCTCGCCATCGTCTGCGCCCATTTCGGCTTTGAGCGTCTCGAGTTCGGCGTCGACACCGCTGCCTGCGGAGAGTTCCTCGAGTTCTCGATCGATGTTGTCCTTATCGGACATCACGTCGTCGAACGCGCCGCTTTCGTGGAGTTCGTCGAGCGCCGCTGCCCGGGCTTCCATATCCTGTGTCTGTTCTTCGGCCCGTTCGATCGCGCGGCCGACGTCCTCGAACTCCTCGCCCGTCGCCGTCATCGCTTCTGACACCGTCGAACTCGCCTCTGCGGCCTCGTAGCGGGCTTTCATCGTCTCTTTTTTCGTGCGGAACTCCTCGATACGGCCCTGGAGTTCGTCTTTCTGGTCGATCAGTTGGTCTTGCTGGCTCTGCAGATCGGAGACCTGACGCTCGAGTTCTTCGATCTGGTTCATCTTCGCCTTCTTCTTCTCGAGGGCGCGACGGGCCAGGTCCTCACGACCCTGCTGGACGGCCGTCCGGGCCTGTCCGTTGTGTTTCTCGACGTTCTCCTCGAGTCGGCGTTTTTGCATCTCGAGCCGTTTCTTCTGTGTCGTCAGGTCGGCGATCCCACGTTTGACCTGCTGGAGCTGATCGCGCATCTGCTCGTAGGAGTAATCGAGCGTCTGCGTCGGATCCTCCTGCCGATTGAGAAACGAGTTGATCTTCGACCGGATGACGTACGAGGTCCGAGAGAGGATACCCATATATACTACGTGTCGCTCCCGACTCTTAAAAACTTCACATCGGTAACAGACTGCGAACGAGATACGTTCATACTAATGGCGTCCCAACCGTGGGCTATGTCGGATGTCACCACTTCGAGCGTCCCCATCCCCGGGCCCCGAGACGTTCGGGCGACCCTCGATGAACCGGATTCGACACCCGAACGAGCGGGGCTCGTCGTCGCCTGTCCACCGCATCCCCAACACGGCGGGACGCGAAGCGACCAACGCCTGACGGCCGTCAGCGACGCCCTCACGTCTCGAGGGATCGACTGCCTCCGCATCGACTACGGCGAGTGGGACGAGGGGTACGGCGAACGTCGGGACGTCGAGCAGGCCCTCGAGTGGGCCACAGAGCGTACCGAACGCGTCGGCCTCTTTGGCTTCAGTTTCGGGGCCGGCCTTGCCCTTCTCGCGGGAGAACACGACGCGGTCGATGCCGTCGGCGCACTCGCTCCGCCATCGCACCTTGCTGCCGACCTCGACGTGACCGGTGCCCTCGAGGAAACGACTGTTCCGGTGCTCCTTGCCGTCGGTATTCGGGATGCCACCGTGGACTGGGAACCCGTCGTCGAACTGGCTCGAGAGCGCGGCGATCGGGTACTCGAGTGGCCCGCCGATCACTTCTTCGTCGGCCAACAGGGCGACGTCGCCAACGAATTTGCGTCGTTTTTTGCCGAGACGACTGGCCCCGGCTCAGAGCAGGAAGGCCAGTAATCGGGCCGAAATCGATACCTGATACTGTTGGCTGTCACTGTGTACCGATTCTCGCCACCCGGGGAGGCGAGAATCGTGAACGACGTACAGCCGACAGTATGAGAGAG
>PUKM01000023.1 GCA_003552325.1 Natrialbaceae archaeon
ACGACGTGGTGACGCCGTACAACCTGCCGTACCAAGCGAAAGACGCCCTCAAATCCTACGTCCCGAAACTCCACAACACGTACAACGCCAACGAGTTGGACGACGACCACCCGCTCCGCTTGGTGAGCCGAGCCGGAAAGTTCGACCGCGATACTTCGCGTGAGTACGAAATCTGTTGGAACGTTCCGCAGCCCGGTCACGGAACCAACTTCTGGATTCCACTTCGACTGAACCCCGAGCAAGAGGAACTGTGGGACGACCTTCTCGATGACGAGTCGAGTACCAAGGTGGGCGAACTTCGGTTGCAGAAATATCGGAAGACGTGGGTGCTTCACGTCACCGTTGAATACGAAACCGAGGACACCTCCGAACTTCCCGAGAACTCGACTCGGGTTGGATTCGATATTGGCGAGTCGATGTTGGTCACGGGCTGTGCCCTCCAACATGACACTCCCACGAAACCACTTCTCATCAACGGGAAGGAGGCCAAACGAATCCGCAAGGAGATGTTCACGACGCTCAAGCGTCTCCAAGAGCGAGACGCTTCGGAGTGGCGCGTCGAAGAACGCTTCTCGTACTATCAGAACCGACTCACAGACATCATCGAGAAAGCATCTCGTAAGTCTGTGGAGTACGCCAAACAGTTCGAGAATCCCGTCATCGTGATGGAGGACTTGGCGTACATCCGCGAGTCACTGGATTACGGGAAGTATATGAACCGACTCCTGCACGCATGGGCGTTCGCCCGCTTGCAGGGCCGTATAGAGGACAAAGCACGAGATGCGGGGATTCCGGCACGGTACGTTCATCCGCAGTACACGTCGCAGACGTGCCACTCATGCAAGCACATCGGGTATCGCCCTCGACAAGCCGAGTTCAAGTGCAAGAACCCTGAGTGCCACGTATCGACGTTTCAAGCGGATATTAACGCGAGTGCGAACATCGCACGGCGCGTAGACCTGTGGGGAGAGAGCTTACCAGTGAAACAGGTAGGCGATGACTCGCCACAGGACGGGAGCGGTTGTGACACCGCCACGACTCAGTGTGAACAGAGCGAGACACCCTCGCAGATGAAACTCACAACGGTTCAAGAGTCGAAACCCACTGCCAGCGTTCACGAGGCTGCGTCTCGTGAGTCAACCAGAACCGCTGGTTCTGGTGACGACGACTGACTGGCATTCCCACCGTGTGGGAAGCCCCATCGTTTACGACGGGGAGGATGTCACATGCGTGTTCTGAGCTAGTCGAAAGCGAGGATAAGCGGCCATCGCCACTTCCCAGTGGTGGAGAACGAGCGAAACCGATCGGCAAACACGCCCTCACCCAGGGCAACGCGGTGGTCCCGCAGCCTTATACGCACCCACACCGAATATGCCCGACATGAACGTTGTGCCGGATACGAGCGTGGTTATCGATGGCCGCGTCTCCGCCGCCATCGACGACGGGCAGTTCGAGGGAGCGACCGTCTCAGTCCCCGAAGCGGTCGTCGCCGAACTCGAGGCCCAGGCGAACGACGGCCTCGACAGCGGCTGGGATGGGCTGGGCGAACTCAAACGCCTGGCCGAACTGGCCGACGAAGGCGTCATCACCCTCGAGTACGTCGGGGAACGACCAACCGAAATCGAACGGGGACAGGCCGCCGAGGGCGAAATCGACGCGGTGATACGCGACCTCGCCGAGGACCTCGAGGCGACGTTCGTCACGAGCGATATCGTCCAGGCGGAAGTCGCACAGGCGAAAGGGCTCGAGACGGATTACATCGATCCAGACGTTCGTCGCGTGGGCACCCTCGTCATCGAGGAGTACTTCACTGACGACACGATGAGCGTCCACCTCAAGGCTGGTGCTGTGCCGATGGCCAAACGCGGGACCCTCGGAGAGATGCGCTATGAGGAAATCGCCGACGAACCCCTGTCTGAGGCCGAAATCGACGAGTTCGCCCGCGAAGTCGTCGACGGGGCACGGGAGGCAAGCGGTGGGTTCATCGAACTCTCGGAACCGGGGATGAAGATCGTCCAGTTCCGCGACTACCGGATTGCCCTTGCCCGTCCACCGTTTTCCGACGGGATCGAGATCACGGCCGTTCGACCCATCGCTCAGACCGACATCGACGACTACGACCACGCCGACGAACTGAAAGACCGCTTACTCGAGCACCAGCGCGGGGTCCTGATTTCGGGGGCACCCGGCGCAGGGAAGTCGACGTTCGCCCAGTCCGTCGCCAGGTACCTGAACGATCACGACTATTCGGTGAAAACGATGGAGAAGCCTCGAGACCTCCAGGTCGGTCCGGAGATCACTCAGTACACCGAGCTCGGGGGCCAGATGGAGAAGACGGCCGACGCCCTGCTCATGGTCCGGCCGGATTACACCATTTACGACGAGGTGCGAAAGACGAGCGATTTCAACGTCTTCGCGGACATGCGCCTCGCTGGCGTGGGGATGATCGGCGTCGTGCACGCCACACGCCCGATCGACGCCCTCCAGCGGCTCATCGGTCGTGTCGAACTCGGGATGATTCCACAGGTCGTGGACACCGTCGTCTATATCGAGGCGGGGGAAGTGGACACCGTCTACGACGTCGGAACGGCGGTGAAAGTCCCCGCAGGACTCACCGAGGAGGACCTCGCTCGCCCCGTGATTCAGGTGACTGACTTCCAGACCGGGGTCCCAGCGTACGAAAT
>PUKM01000055.1 GCA_003552325.1 Natrialbaceae archaeon
CCCGACACAACCGATGACCGCGAGCTAGGCCCGACGTGGACCGCCCGCACTCTGGACCCGCCAACTCCCCTCGAGCCCACAGGCCTCCCTGACGGTATACTCGATGTCGGTCTCGGGGCCGATCCGGGACCCACCGACGGTTGCTTCGACGCGAAGCGGGACGTCGAGCGTATTCCCACAACAGCCGACGCCGACGAACTCCTCCCACGTCTCGCCCGGTTCGGCAACGTCACGCGTCTTGCGCAAAAAGGCCCGGAACGACGGCTTTTCGACCTGAAATCGGCCCCAATCGGAGAGGTCCCCCGGGTAGGAGATGGTCACCCGGTCGGCGATTCGGTCATGCTCGAGCGAACGGTCTGAACCCATACTGAACGTACGTCCTCGAGGGCAATCACTCTCTCGGTGGTTGGAGTAGTTCCGTTTATTGGGGTAACTATCAGCTCGAAATATGGTGCAGAAATTAAGAAGGCTTACTTGTACCGGATGCCACAACCGGGGTATATGGGGAAATTCGAGGTGCCGGAGATCGATTACACCCGGTACACAAACCGCCAATTGGCGGCGGTTCCGCTTGCAGTCCTCGCCTTTGCGCTCTGTATCCTGGCCGGCGGCTACGTCGTCTACGGGACGCCTGTCGCGTTAGGGATGGACTTCGCTGGCGGCACCGAATTACAGATCGAAACGACCGACTCGGAAGCGGACATCGAGGCAGCGTTCAGCGAAGAGCCCGAGTCGGTCCAGGCTGTCCAGGCTGCAGATAATCAGTATCTGGTCCAGTTCCCACCGACCGAGGATGATATGGCCGAACAGGCGGAGTCGAATCTCGCACCGGTCGATGAGGACGAAGGTGTCGTTCTTCAGTCGGCCGAGACGTCCGCGAGTTTCGGTGAAGGGGCCCAACAGACGGCGTTGCTCGGGCTGGGGGCAGCGTTCGCCGGCATGAGTATCCTCGCCTTCGTCCTCTTCCGGTCGTTCATCCCGTCGATCGCCATCGTCGCCTCGGCGTTTTCCGATCTCGTGATTCCGCTCGCGTTCATGAACATCGCGAACATCCCACTCTCGCTCGGGACCGTCGCGGGACTGTTGTTGATCATCGGGTATTCGGTGGACTCAGACATTCTGCTCAACAATCACATTCTCAGACGCGGTGGTGACTTCTATGAGAGTACACATCGAGCGATGCAAACCGGGGTGACGATGACGGTGACCTCGATGGCCGCCATGCTCGTCATGGCGATTTCGGCGTGGATCTTCGGCGTCGAGTTGCTGATGTCCATCGGCCTCATCCTCTTCGTTGGGCTGGCCGCCGACCTGATGAACACCTACATGCTGAACCTCAGTCTGCTTCGTTGGTACAAATTCGAGGGGATCGCCCGATGAGTCCCGTCGACTTCATCAAGGCGAACTGGCGCGTGCTGCTGTTAGCCGTGTTCATCTCTTTCTCGCTGTTTTTCATGTTCTACCCCGGCCAGGTCATCGGCGGAGACGATGAAGCCGGGTTTTCGGAAAACCAGACCGAGGATGACACGTTCCACAACATCCAGTTCGGTCTCGGACTCGACGGCGGGACCCAGATCAGCGCCCCGGTCATCGGGATGACCGTCGAGAACATCGAACTCGATCTCGATGATCCCGAAGACCTCGAGGAAGAAGCCCAGTCGATACAGGATACGATCGGTGACGAACTCGGTACCGAGACCGGGGACCTCCTCGTTCGAACCGACGCCGAACACCTGGAGATCAGCGTCGAAGTCTTCACCGACGACTATACCGCAGCGGAGTTCGCCGAAGCCATCCAGGCAGCTGGTCTCGAGGTGAGCGAAGACGACGTTCGTGATGGCGTCACCGCTGAAACGCGAGACGACATGGAAACGACCATCGAATCGCGGATCAACGAAGCCGGCCTCTCGGGAACGTCGGTCTCACAGGCGGAGATGGACGGCACGTTCTACATCGTGACGGAGGCCCCGGACATGACCGACGACGAACTGCGCGATTTGCTCGAGGATCGTGGTGTCGTCGAAATCGTGCTTCACTACCCAGACGGTGAGGGCGGGCAGCTGAACGAGACGGGACTCGAGCAACCGGATATGGGTGATATCGGTTCGCCCTCGATCGACTCTGAGACCGGCCAGCATTACGTGCCGGTGAGCGTCAACCCCGGCGCGGCAGAGGACTACGAGGCGTTAATGCAGGAGACTGGATTCACGCAGAACCCGGGTTCCTGTAACTACGACGCATCCGATGCTGAGGGGTCGAACTACTGTCTGCTCACCATGGTCGACGGTGAGGTAATCGACGCCCACGGTATCAATCCGGATCTCGCCCAGAGCATGGATACCGGTGACTGGTCCAGTAGCGGTAACTTCCGGATGATGACGCCAAGCCAGGAGGAAGCCCAGACGCTGGCGATCAACCTCCAGGCGGGTGAACTCCGTGCCCCGCTCAACTTCGATGAGGCACAAAGCTACACCATCAGCCCCGCGCTGGCCGACCAGTTCAAAAACTACTCGCTGATCATCGGTGCCCTGGCGATCTTGACCGTCAGCGGCATGGTCTACCTGCGCTACGGTGACCGTCGCGTCGCCTTACCGCTGATCCTGACCGCCCTGTCGGAAGTTCTCATCCTCCTGGGAATTGCCGCCTTGCTTCGGATGCCTCTCGACCTCTCACACGTGGC
>PUKM01000179.1 GCA_003552325.1 Natrialbaceae archaeon
CGTACCTCTTCTACGGGACGGTCAAAGAGAACATCACCTACGGGACGTTCGACGCCGACGACGAGGAGATCATCGCGGCCGCGAAAGCAGCCGAAGCCCACGACTTCATCCAGAACCTGCCTGAAGGGTACGACACGATGGTGGGCGAACGCGGCGTCAAACTCTCCGGTGGCCAGCGCCAGCGCCTCTGTATCGCCCGGGCGGTGCTGAAAGATCCGGACATCCTCATCCTCGACGAGGCGACGAGCGACGTCGACACCGAGACCGAGATGCTGATCCAGCGGTCGATCGACAAACTCACCGTCGATCGGACGACGTTCGCCATCGCCCACCGTCTCTCGACGATCAAAGACGCGGACATGATCATCGTCCTCGAGGGTGGTCGCATCGTCGAACGCGGTACCCACGAGGAGTTGCTCTCGAACGACGGCCTGTACGCTCACCTCTGGGGCGTCCAGGCTGGTGAAATCGACGAGTTGCCGGAAGAGTTCATCAAGCGAGCCCAACAGCGGACGGCCCGCACGCAAGCCCGCCGCGGTGACGACGACTAAAACGAGTCGGCCTCCCCATCGAGGTCCTCGCCCGAAGGGTTCTCTTTCTGCCGTTCCTCACCCGGCGCGTACGGCGTCCGGTCGCTGTAGTTTTTCCGGCCGATGGCTTCGTCACCGACCATCGCGATGACGGCCTGTTCGACCTCCTCGGCCGAGTGGTACTCATCTACGTTGATCGGCTCGAGCAGTCCCTCGAGGGTGGCCGTCTCTTCGCCCATTTCGAGTTCGGTGTCGCCGTGGTCGTCGAGTAACGCGTCCTGTGAAACGGGGAAGGAGACGTTCTCGAGGGTTTCGTGCAGCGAGCCCAGTTCGACGCCGAGTTCGCGGGAGTCGTCGGTCATGGGTATCATACCGATGGCCGACGGGTAGCGCTTGGCCCTGCGGTTGCACACACCTACAAGAGGTCGCCGCCGAGTGATCAGGTATGCACCTCACCGAGACGACCTGGACCGACGTCGAGGCGGCCGATACCGACCTCGCCGTCATCCCCGTCGGCAGTACTGAACAACACGGCCCACACGCCCCACTCGGGACCGACGTGCTCACGGCCGAAGCGATCACCGACTACGCGCTCGACCGGATCGACCGCGAGGTGATTCGAGCCCCAGCAATTCCTATCGGAATCGCCGAGGAACACCGACACTTCGCAGGGACGATGTGGGTCTCCCCGGACACGTTCAGAGACTACATCCGTGAGTCGGTTGCGAGCCTGGCCCACCATGGGTTCACTCGCGTCGTACTCGTGAACGGGCACGGCGGTAACGTCGACGCCCTGAAAGAGGTTGCGGCGACGATCACCCGCCACGACGACGCATATGCCGTTCCCTTCACCTGGTTCGAGGCCGTCGGCGAGCACACCAGTGAGATGGGCCACGGTGGGCCACTCGAGACGGCATTACTGCTCGAGTGTGCCCCGGACTTACTCCACACGGATCGCTTCGAAGCCGCCCGTGAGGGTGGGAGTTCCACGTGGGGTGAGTGGGTGAGCGACGCGAACCTCGCGGTTGATACGGTCGAATTTAGCGAGAACGGTGTCGTCGGTGATCCAACCGCCGGTGACGCCGAACTGGGTGCGGAACTCCTCGAGCGAGCGTCGGACTCCCTGGTGCGGTTGCTCGAGGCGGTCGCCACGCGTGATCGCGGCGAGCGTTAGTCGTCTTCGTCGTCCGCCCCTGCTTCCTCGAGCGTCCCCCGAAGCGCAGGGATGGTCGTCGTCAGTTCGCCAACGTGCTCACCAGCGGATGTAATATCCTCGAGAGCCTCCTCGACGGCTTCGATGTCTTCCTCGAGGTCCTCGGCATCATCGAAGGCGTCGGCTCGTTCGCCCATCGTGTACCATTTTTTTGCATCCCGGAGATGGTCCTCAGCGTCTCCAACGTCCAGGGCGGATTTGAGCCCATTCAGCACACCGAGGACGTTTTCTGCATCGGTATCCCACACGTCGTCGGCAGCCGGCAGGGACGCCCACGCCTCCTCGAGTGAGGCTTCCACGTCCGAGCGCATTTCGGATGCCGCTTCGCCAAACAGTTCGTCGTCGTCCAGTGAGGCCTGGCTCATACCCGCCTGTTCACGGCCACACCGGTTAAAAGGTTGCCCGAAAGTGAAAGTGAAAACGGCGTGGTCGGCGGCTCTATCCCGGAATCAGTCGACAGAAATCGAAAGGGATGCCGTCGGTCGACGATCCGTCTACTCGTCCGCAGCGGTGGTCTCTGCATCCGAGACGGGAGTCACTGACTGGCCGTCGTCCATCGCCGAGTCATCCGTACCGACGAGCGACGTGGTCCACAGGTCAGCGGTCGGCTCGAGTGACGTATAGAGGACGATGGCGAGCGCCAGCAAGAGTGGCACCGAGAGGAGCAAGAAGGCGACGTCGTACAGCCAGGCGATGTCCCCAAGTAGCGGTGTCACGGCAGCCTCGAGTCCCCGGTGGGCGATCAGGACCGCGATGAGGACGGTCGCAATCCGGACGACGGTCCCGGCTTTCGAGGCGACAGTCGGATCGTCGGTCACCGCAGACTGCGTGAGGGTTGCGAGCGCCGGGGCCAACACGAGCAGTAACCCGGCCACGGCGAGGGTCGCAACCGCACTGATCACGGCGACGACCGACACTGACGTTCCCGGGACGA
>PUKM01000139.1 GCA_003552325.1 Natrialbaceae archaeon
GTCGCCATCTCGTACGCCGAGTCGTAATCGTGGATGCCACCACCGTAGAAAAGCGTCGACTCCTCGAGGGCGCCAGCAGCGGCTTCGACGATCTTGGGGTCGCCATACATCCCCGAATACTCGACGTAGACGATCTCCTGGCCGAACATCTGCTCGGCGATACGCGCGTAGGCGGCCACGTCTTCGGCCGAGAGATCACAGTCGGCTTCAGTGAGCGTCGCCACGTCGGCGTCTTCGTTCATCACGATATAGGCCTCCATGAACGTTCGATCCCACTCGAGGTCACCCTCGATCCGGACCCACTCTTTGTGAGCGCCAGTGATCCAGAAGGGCGACCCTGCGTTGAACACCGTCGGAATCAGGTAGCCAGCCAGGGCATCGTTATCCACGACGACGCCGGGGTTCGACGGTTCCTGGTAGAGTGCGACGTCGTGCTCGGCGCACGCCTCGATGACGGCCATCATGTTCTCTTCGGTCATTCCCATGGTACCACCGACTTCGATCGCATCGGTGCCCGTCGCACAGAGGTCGCCGTAGGTCACGCCGGGGGGCAACTCCTTGTCGGGATCGAGTTTGAGAATGTGGTTCCACTCGGCCCAGGGTGTAGTCATACCGATGCGTTTCTCGGTCCTCGGCAAAAACACTACGAATCGGCTGTACGGGACCGATACGTATTTTCTCACTCGCACGAACCCACGAGTATGCAGGTTCGTGACTGGCAGGACATACTCGAGGACGTCGTCGACCGAGACGTCGACCCCGAGGGCTGGCGTGCGGTCGCCGGTGACCGCGCCAGCGGTGTCGGTGAAGATCTGTACCTCGCACACCCCCGGGTGGGGCTCTACGCGCTCAAGACCTACGCCAAAAACCCGTACCAGCTTCGAGGGGTGGGGAGTCGCGTCGCACGCAATCTCGACGACGAGATCGGATCCTATCTCCCTAACGAAGAGACCCCAAGCCGATTTGCCGTCCGGTCACCGCCATCGGACGAAGAGCAGGCAAAATCCGTCGCAAAACGCCTCGAGACAGTGGTCCAGACCCACGCCGACGCCCCGACCCGGCCCCAGGACTTCTTCGATGACGTGATGGATGCCCTCGAGAGCCCCGCGTTTGGTCCAATGGCCTACGATCAGTACGACCGGCCCGACGAACTCGAGGGACTGACCGATACGTTCGAAGACGCCGATACACTGCTCGACGCCGAACTCGAAGAGCTGATCGAGGAGGACGACGTTGGGCGCGGATTTATGTGATTGCAGGCGGCAAAGCAACGGACGGTTTTCAGAAAAGCGAGAGCTCACCCGTGACCCGGTCCACCAGTTCCTCGTCACCAGGGCCGACGGCGAGCGTGGTTACCGTGCCGGGCTCGAGCTGGGTGTGTCCGGCATCGCTGACGACGGCGTTCGGAAGTCCCTCGTGATCGGCGATCGCCGACAGTTCGTGCAGTTCTCGCTCACCCGACCCCTTCAAAACGATTTTCTTCTGTCCACCTGCCTTCCACTGTCGTCGCGTACTATCGTCGGCCTTTTCGTACGCCGACAGTGAGGCGTGAGCGACCTGTGCGGCGAGTTTTCCAGTTCCCATGCCGATGTCCGTGCGGGCAACGATAGCCTGTTTCATGTGCCAGTGAATGACCGGTGAGCGTAAAATGTCCCCGATCGCACACGGTGGCAGGTCTCTCTCACCGGTTTCCGAAGACGATACCTATTTCCAGTCCTCACCGCTAGGAAGGATATGCGATACACACGGCGACAGTTTGGTGCACTCGCCGCCGGAACGGCCATCGTCGGTGCTGGCTGTCTCGGTGGCTCCGACCTGGACGAAGACGACCTCCTCGAGGTACCAGTCGCGGGCGACCCGGACGCAGATGTGACTGTGACGGTGTACGAAGATTTCACCTGCCCGGGGTGTCGGCAGTTCAAAGCCAACACGTATCCGAGTATTCGTGAGGCCTACATTGACCCCGAGCACATCCGGTATGAACATCGGGATTTCCCGGGTGTGACTGACAGCGAGTGGTCATTTCCCGTCGCGAGCGCCGCTCGGTCCGTCCAGGACCACGAGGGCGACGACGCCTTTTTCCAGTTTTCTCGGGCGATCTACGAGTTCCAGGACCAGTATTCGCTGGCAGTCATCGAAGAAGTGGCAGCGGCAATAGATGCAGACGGCGAGCAGACACGGACTGACGCCGACGAAGTGACCTACGAAGACGGCCTCGAGGCCGACCGAGCCTATGGCGAAGAACAAGACGTTCGAGGCACACCCTGGGTGTTCGTCGACGGCGACCACATCGAGGATGCGAGCGCAGACGGCGTCGCGAGTGCGATCGAAAACGCGATGCAGTGAGAGCACCGAGACGGTCATCGCACCGTCAGCGTGGACTCTCGTCACTGACATAGCGGGGGACGACCTCCTCGAGTGCGCCCTACAACAGCGCTGACCCGAGGCGAGTCGAACCGGGCATTTTACACCCCCCGCACGCGACTGCCCGCACATGATCCTCTCGGATGCAGACATCCTCGACCGCCTCGAGGCGGGCGACCTCGTTATCGACCCACTCGACGACCTCGACTTGCAGATTCAGCCAGCCAGCGTCGACTTGCGTCTCGGCGAACGGTTTCTCGAGTTCCAGCGGACGAACATCCCCTGTATTCATCCGAAC
>PUKM01000012.1 GCA_003552325.1 Natrialbaceae archaeon
CGGAGATGCCACCCGGGAGGTCGGGCTCGGGGAACGTCTCGAACGCTGTCGGATCGTCGCCAGTGAGTTCACCCACGGTTACCTCGGTGTAGCCGTCGACGTTTCGGGAGTAGACGAACCGCCCCGAGTCTTCATCGAGTGCGATGCCGTCCACGTTCCACTCGCCGCCGTCGACGACGGTCTCCATCTCGCCCGTCTCGAGGTCGAGGTACACCAGATAGAGCGTGTCAGCACCCTCGTCCGTGACGAGATAGAGTCCTTCACCATCCGGGGCCCACGATGGACTCCGGTAGCGGACATCGCCGTCGTGTGGCGTCAGGTGCTCGAGGTCTCCGGATTCGAGGTCGAGGCTGTAGAGGTCCTGATCGAAGTTGGAGTAGGCTTCCGCGACCAGGAGGCGCGTATCGTCCGGGCTCCAGCCCGCGACCGTCAGCCATCCCTCGCCCTCGTGAACCAGTTCGGCCTCGTCACCGGTGGCCGTTCGATCCTGCACATAGACGTCGAAAACGGCGTCTGCACGCCGGTTGGACGTGAACGCGAACCGGTCGCCGTCGTGACTGAACCCACCCCACCGATGTTTCGCTTCGGGTGTCTGGGTCAGATTGACGATCTCCCCCGTGTCTGCGTCGAGTCGGAACAACTGTGCGCGTTCGTTTCCGCCTTCGTCCATCCCAAATGCGAGTTCCTGCCGTGTCGGCGACCAGGTGCAGAACGTGACGCGTTCCTCGTAGAACGTCCGCTGTTCCGGCCAGGAGCGAGGTTCCTCGAGCGTCCAGACCTGTGGGGTGCCGGTCGTGTTCATCAAGAACGCGAGTTGCTCGCCGTCAGGGCCCAGTGAGGCGCCGTAGGCGCTCCGGATATTGAGATATCGTTCGATGTCAGCAGTTGCCATGGACTAACGTATCGGATGGGTTCGCTAAGTCATTTCGATTCGTAGGCCTCCCTTTGGGCATGGTGATTCCTCGAGACAGGGACAAATGACGAATATTTTTACCCCCACCCTGTCATCTTCACAGTAGATGCGTGTCGCCTTCGTTTCCGTTGAATCCGTCCACCATCGGCCGACGGAGGCGAACACCCGACTCCACCGTTTGGGCGAGTTACTCCAGGAAAAAGGCCACGAGGTACACGTCTGTTGTGTCCAGTTCTGGGACGGCTATCGGTCGACATACGAACGCGACGGCGTCACCTATCACGGCGTCGCCGACTCACTCGAGGCACGGCGAACGTTCCTCTTTCGGCTGCCAATTGTCCTTCGCTCGATTGGCCCCGACGTGATCCACACGGGTTCGGCGTGGCCAACACAGGTACTCTCAGCAATCTGGGGTGGTCGCCTCGCGAGAACGCCGGTTGTGGCTGAATGGTACGACAGTGATCGGGGAAGCGGTCCAGGCCTCCCGGATGATCGCTGGCATCGTGGGGCGGTGACCAAGCCCGACCGAGTCGTCACGCCCTCGAGGCTCGTTGGGACGTGGGTCCGTGAGCGGGGTGCCAGCGAAGCACAGGTCGATGTTATCCCGAATTCGATCGACCTCGAGCGAATCGAGTCGACGACCCCTGGCGACACGGTCGACGTCGTTTACGCTCGAGACCTCGACGAGGGGGCGAACCTCGAGAGCCTGCTCTTGGGGCTCGCTGAACTCCGGGATCGGAACTGGCAGGCACTGATTCTCGGTGACGGACCCCAACGGAAGATGTACGAGCAACTCACGCGTGATTTGCGTATCGACGACCGGGTGACGTTCGATGGTGCGGCCACACGCGATGAGCGTATCGCAGCCTACCGGAGCGCCCACGTGTTCGCACAGACGGCCACCGAGTGTGTCTTTCCAACGGAACTCGCCTGGGCGCTCGGTGCCGGCTGTGTCGGGATCGTGGAATACCACGCGGACTCAGCAGGCCACGAACTCGTCGAAGGTCGAGAACGCGGCTTTCGGACGACCTCAGAGCAAGAACTGGCCGACGCCATCCTCGAGGCCGGCGAACTCGAGCGTCGTCGATACGACGAGTCGTTCAGTCACCTGGACCGAACGGCCGTCCTCGAACGCTACCTCGAGCTGTATCGAGACGTCCAGGACGGCCACGGGTTGTTCCAGTGACGTTCGTCTCGGTGGTCACCCGTCACCGATAGCCCATACTCACTCCCGCAAGGCTCGAGCCGTCCGCAACGCCGACACGTTCTCGGCGACGTCGTGCACCCGAATCACGTCAGCACCGCGGTCGACCGCCAGTGCCGTCGCCGCAACCGTCGGCTCGAGTCGTTCGTCCGGGCCACAGCCGACGTGTTCGAACAGCGATTTGTGGGAGTGGCCCACGAGGAGTGGACAACCGAGCGCCCGGAACTCCTCGAGGCGACTCAGTAGTTCGAAGCTCTCTTCGGGGGACTTTCCAAATCCGATGCCCGGGTCGATCACGATTTGGTCGCGCTCGAGACCAGCTCGTTCGGCCAGCAAGAGGCGCTCACGGAGTTGGTCGATCACGTCGTCGACGACGTCGTCGTACGTCACCGTGGTGGTCGGGTCGACCGGTGCGTTGATGCTGTGCATGAGCACGACCGGTACATCGTATTCGGCGGCAACGTAGCGCATCCCTGGATCGCCGAGTCCGGAAACGTCGTTGATGATGTCCGCCCCTGCCTCCAGCGCGGCTTCGGC
>PUKM01000036.1 GCA_003552325.1 Natrialbaceae archaeon
GCGGCACTAGCCGCACAAGAACACGGTGACGCCAGAAAGGCGATTGAAATTCTTCGTCACGCTGGCGAACTGGCCGAGCGAGAAAACGTCGATACGGTTATCGAGGAACACGTTCGCGATGCCCAAGAGTGGGCTGAAATCGATCGGTTCGAGGAGCTACTCCGTGGGTCGACGACCCAGGTTAAATTCATTCTCTATTCTCTCGCGCTACTTACCGAAGAGAATCCGAACGACGACGGATTTTCGACCAACCGTATTTACGAACGGTATCAAGCGTCGACGGAGAAAGCTGATGCGAAGACTCTCAGTGAGCACCGTGTCTATGAGCTGTTGAAGGAGCAGGCATTCCTCGGTGTCGTTGAATCAACACGGACCGGTGGGGGGCGGGGCGAAGGTAGTTATCTTGAGCATCGGCTGGTTCAGGACACTGGTATCGTGTTGAAATCTGTCCTCCGAGATAGTCGCCTAGAAGACTTGGCCTAGTTCCCGGATCGGCTGTTCACCACACCCCTGATCACGAGTGTATCTCCCGATATATCGGAACCGTGGGGTGAGTGTTCGAAGGTCACCACCTCCCCCTCAAATATTGGTCGGAACTTGGTAACGAAACGACGGAAACGTGGGGTGAGTACGTCCCGTTCTCGGGGCTATTCCTTCGGGTTGACCGGCCCTTTATACTTGGACTTCACTGATTCGCCTTCCCGCCACTGCCAGTAGTAGTAGCGGTTGTCGTTGATTTCCTTGATTGTGATCGTTGCCTTCGAGGGGACGTCGTCCGGGAGATCGTCTGGTCGCTCTTCGACTTCTTCTTGATCTGCCGACTCCTCAAGACGGGCCTCTCGTTCCTTGTGCTCGGCGAGCGCTTCAGCGTACGTAGCAACGTCTCGGAGCTGCTCTGGGGACGACTCGTTGAGTGTGTTGACGAGTTCCGTCGGGAGGTTCGCTGGTGGGGTCGGGGGTTCGTAGGACATCGGCTACTCCGTGTTAACCAACATAGCCCGCTAATCTATAGTTTTGTTGGTTAATCATCAGAGTTCTGGATTCGGCACCCATCGGTCATCGACACCGTCATCGGCCGTTGCCTACGGCGATCCCTGTTGGGAGATCACCGTGTCCAACTGTTCCCAGACCATTTCGAACGCCGGCGGATCACCGGTCAGATCCGGCAGCGTGGTCTCCCACTGGTGGCGGATCGTCTCTTGTTGCTCGTCGGGGAGTCCGCCGTTCAGATCAACGGTGAGCCCATCGTGTTCGCACTTCGCGTCGAAGGCGGGCCCCACGTCGGCAAAGTTGATCGCGACCGAATCGGTTTCGAGCAGCTGATAGAGGTCGTAGTAGTCACGGGCGGCCCCGCGCTGGTAGATCGCTCGGAGCTTTTCGGCGAAGATCTCCTCGACGCTGTACGCTTGGAGGTCGAACTCGGGCACGTCTTCGTACGCGTGCGTGTGCTGAACAGGATCGAAAGCGACGTGCTCGTCGACCATCACGTCGATGCTGGTCGTGTTGGGGTGGTTGAGGACGGCGCGGTACTGAATGCTGATGTCGACGTAGTGGGTCGGGTAGTGGTCCTGCTGGGATTCGTGGTGCTCGCGAATCTCGAATTCGATGCCTGAACGGTCGGCAATCGTATCGAGGACCGTACGGAGCTCCTGTTTGGACCCCTGGTACTCCCCTTTGACGCCAAAATCGAGGTCTTCCGAGAACCGCCACGACTGCGGGAAATACAGCTTGGACAGCGCGGTCCCGCCTTTGAACAGGAGGTTGTCGCCGTAGCCGCTCGTGAAGATGCCCCAGAGGAGCCACGAATTGACGTAGTTCTTCTCAGCGTACCCTTGCCGAACGCCCAGCTCGCGAGCGAGAATCCGGAGCCGGTCCTGACTGATCATCGCGATCAGGACTCCGTCGGCTCCAGCATGGCTGGCTCGACGTTGATTCGGAGGCGATACGTACTGTCGGTCGATCCGGTGTCGGGTCGCGTGGGGTCCAACAGGGAGTACCCACTCGTGAACGACGCAACGAGTTCTTCGCGGGCGGGGAGGTCGATGCCGAGCTGGTCGGCGAGGTAGACGATCCGCTTGGTCGCAGCGCCGTTGTCGAGGCGCTCGAGGTACTCGCTGACAGTGTCCCACTCGCAACCCCGTTCGTTGGCAGTACGCATCGCAGTTGCGAGTTCCCGAAGGCCACCGCAGAACTCGGGGTGGTCCGCACAGTCGACCAGCGTCTTCTCCAGGTCGCTGACCTGAACGGTCGTGCCCTCGATCGATGTTGGCTCAAAGCCGAAGAATTTCCGCTCAGTGACTGTCGTGACGCGGTACGGGACGCCGTGGATTTCTCGGCTTTGCGCTCGGGTCGGCGTGGCGACATACACCGTCCGGGGAACCTGTTCGGTCAGTCCGTGGTGGCTGAGGGCGCTGTAGTAGCCGATGTACATCGGCTCGGCGACGTGGGCAGCGATGAGGTACTCGTGGGTGGTGTACACGGCCTCCTCGCCGGCAGTGAGTGGAACGATGAGATATGTGCCCGGGAAGAGCCGGTCGAGCCAGCCCTTCTCGGTGAGCCGGGAGGCGATCTCGCGGGCGGTGTTTGGGGGGACCTCCAGCGTCGTCTCGATGTCGTCGACGGAGATGATCTGGTGACCCGC
>PUKM01000051.1 GCA_003552325.1 Natrialbaceae archaeon
GTCGGCCTCGAGTGTATCGACTGTGGCGAGCACGTCGACGCCGAAATGGGCACCCACCGGTGTCCCGACTGCGATGGGATTCTCGATCCGACATACGACTACGACGCGATCGATCTCACCCGCGAAGCACTCACACAGCGACCGTTCGACTCGATGTGGCGCTACGAAGAACTGTTACCCTTCCCCCGATCGGCCGCCGTGACGATGGACGAGGGCGCAACGCCACTGATCGAATGTGAGAAGCTCACAGACCAACTTGGGGTCGGCCGTGTCGTATTTAAAGATGAAGGGCGCAACCCGACGGGAACGTTCAAAGACAGAGGACAGACCGTCGCGGTAACCGCCGCTACCCAACACGACGCTGGCGATATCGCACTCGCCTCAGCAGGAAACGCCGGCCAGGCCGCTGCCGCCTACGCGGGCCGCGCGGATATCGAGGCTCACGTCTTCTTGCCCGCTCGAGCGGGGTTCACGATGAAGGCGATGACCAACGTCCACGGCGGGGACCTTACCGTCGTTGGGGGCCGGATCACCGATGCCGGTAGCGCCTACGCCGACGCGATGGACGAACACGAGGACTGGTACTCGGTCAAAACCTTCGTTACCCCCTACCGCCACGAGGGGAAAAAGACGATGCTCTATGAGATCATCGAACAACTCGAGTGGGAAGTCCCCGACGCGATCGTTTACCCGACTGGTGGCGGAGTGGGTATCGTCGGGATGTACAAGGCCGCCCGGGAATTCAAGGAACTCGGTC
The DNA here is from genome assembly GCA_003552325.1 of Natrialbaceae archaeon. Lineage (GTDB taxonomy): Archaea > Halobacteriota > Halobacteria > Halobacteriales > Natrialbaceae > Natronosalvus. The sequence goes on from PUKM01000051.1 coordinate 758, forward strand.
TCATCGACGAACTGCCCGCCTTCTATGCTGCACAAGCCACCGGCTGTCAGCCGATCGTCGAGGCGTTCGAGGCGGGAAGAGACCGCCACGATCCCGTCGAATACCCCGACACCATCTGTGGCGGGATCGAAATCCCCGACCCGGGAGCCAGTCCGTGGATCCTCGAGGCACTCCGTGCAACCAATGGCGGTGCCGTCGCCACCGACGACGAGGAGATTCTCGAGGCGGCGATCGCCGTCGCAAAGGGTGAAGGCCTCGAGATGGCCCCAACGTGTGCCGCTGCGGCGAGTGGAGCCTGGGAACTCCGCGATCGTGGCGAGTTCGACGAAGACGACACAGTCGTCATCCTCAACACGGGCACTGGAAACAAAGATGCAGACGTGTTACGAAGTCATCTTATGGGGAAAGGAATCTGAGGGTGGACGAGAGTACTACACTGTCACCCCACAACTCAGTCGACGTGTAACGAATACGCGATAACCCCGAACCCGACGAGGACGAGCAGACTCTCGATGAGGATCCCGGCGGCGAGTGACACCTCGAGCAGTTCGAACATGAGGCCCGCGAGTGCGACCCCGAGGGTGACGGTGCCGAACCCGGCTGCGAGTAGCCCGAGTTCGCGCCTGCGCGTTCGTCGGTACGCTTTGAATGTGAAGTACGTAATAACTCCGCCGAGGATGAGAATCAAGGTTTTCACGACGGCGAGCGCGATTGTGAGTTCGATGCCGCCAGCAGCGGTATGTGGACTCATAATTCCTCTCGCACCTCCGACCAGAGATCGGCCACGCGCTCGTCAGTCGTTCGTGCCGGACGATCGACGGTAACCGTCAACGAACGGTCCGCATCCAGACCGATCGTGATCTCGGTAAACGCGATCGAATACTTGCTCGCGTGGTGGCCGTCGGCACGGATTTCGGTTGACTCCTCGAGCAAGCTTGCCTCGGTCAGTAACTCGAGTTTACGGTACAACGTCGACTGCGGAATTGCGCAGATTTCATTGAGTTGGGCAGCGGTCATTGGTTCCTCGAGGTGGCGGAGTATGGTTCGACAGTCCGGATCATCCAGGGCTCCACAAATCTCCTCGGCAGAGAGCTCCGATTCCGAGGCGTGTGGGTCCCGAGCCATTCAGCGGAGGATTCGAAGACTCGGGCTTTAGTCCCATCGATCCACGTAAAACGCTTAAAATTAGACTTCGACAGCCAGTCCGCTACGCTCGAGTGCATCCTCGACAGCGAGGTCGTCGTGGACCACGCCGGCGACAGCCCGCGCGATGCCTTCCGGATTTTCGTGCTGGAAGATCGATCGTCCCATCGAAACGCCAGCGCCGCCAGCGTCCATCGCCCCGCGGACCATCTCGAGTGTCTCACGGTCCGTGCCACGGGAACCTCCGGCGATGACGACCGGCAGACGAGTGGACTCGACGACGTGCTCGAAGCTCTCGGCGTCGCCGCTGTATCCCGTTTTCACGAGATCAGCGCCGACTTCCTCGGCGAGACGAACCGCGTGACCCAGTGCCGTTGGATCGTCTCCGTCGACGTCCGGTCCACGAGCGTACGCCATCGCCAGGACGGGGATACCATAGACGGCGGCGGCGGCTGTCAGCCGCGAGAGGTCCTCGAGTTGGCGTGGCTCGTACGTAGAGCCGACGTTGATGTGGAGTGAGACAGCATCAGCCCCCGCTCGGATCGCTTCCTCGACGGTTGCCGTCATCCGCTTATCGTTTTCGTCCGGGCCAATCGTCGTCGAAGCGTTCACGTGCACGATGTAGCCCTTCCCGTTTTTGTTGGGATGGACACGTGGTGCGATCCCCTTCTGTGTGAGCACCGAATCCGCCCCGCCGCGGGTGACCGCGTCGATCGTCGATTCGATTGTTTTGAGTCCCGTCACGGCCCCCATCGTAATCCCGTGGTCCATCGGGACGATAACGTAGTTGCCGTCTGTGCCGATTCGGTCGAGTCGTGCGTCGAGTCCTGGCGTCATAGTATAATGAGAGTGTCTAACAAACTGCTGGTTATGGCTGTTCTGGTTCCGGTACATTTCCGTCCGCCGCCGCACCACGGGCCGCCCCGTCAACGAGTTCGCGGGCTCGCGTTTCGAGTGCTGCAGCCGTCTCCTCGACGGCGGCTCCCGACGCGTGACCGTCGGCGACGATATCGATCAGTGCGCTGCCGACGATGATCCCGTCCGCGCCGGCCGCAACGATTCGCTCGGCGTGGTCGCCGGTTTTGATCCCGAAACCAACCGCTTTGGGGACGTCGTAGCCGGCGAGTCGCTCGAGAGTCGCGCCCGTCTGGTCGGAGACGTCATCGCGCGCCCCGGTCGTGCCGAGACGAGCCTGGACGTAGACGTAGCCCGACACCCGATCCATCATCCGCTCGAGGCGCTCGCCCCGGGTCGTCGGGGCGACGATGAAGATCAGGTCGAGGCCGAACTCGTCACACGCCGCCCGCAACGGATCGGCCTCCTCCGCAGGGAGATCCGGAACGACGAATCCCTCGATGCCGACCGCTGCGGCACGCTCGACGAAGGGGCGTGGTCCCTCCTCGCCCGTCCCGTACTGGTAAATGAGGTTGTAGTAGGTCATACAGACCAGTGAGGCTTCGACTTCGAGGTCCTCGACGAACTCGAAAAACCGCTCGGGCGTCATGCCGCCCTCGAGTGCCCGGACGATGGCCTCCTGAATCGTCGGCCCTTCGGCGATCGGTTCCGAAAACGGGAGACCGAGTTCGATAATGTCCGCGCCCCCGCGGTCAAGGGCTTCGACGTACTCGAGGGAGGCCTCATAACTCGGGTCTCCAGCGGCGAGATAGGGAATAAACGCGGGGCCATCAGCGAAGGCGTCCGCGATCGTCGATCGATCGCTCATCGAAGCCCCCCATCGAAGACCGACATATCAGGTGCGGCCTCGAGGCCCATCTCCGCGGTTTTCTCGATGACGGTCTCGAGGTCCTTGTCGCCACGTCCGGAGACGTTGACGACGATCGTTTCACCCAGGGGATCGTCGTCGATAGCACCGTCCTCAGCACAGACCTCGTGCAGATAGCCGAAGGCGTGGGCCGTCTCGAGCGCCGGGATGATCCCTTCCTCGGTCGACAGTCGGTGGAATCCTTCGAGGGCGACACGATCGCCGACGTTCACCGGGGTGACACGCCCCGTCTCGACGAGGTGTGCGAGTTCGGGGCCGACACCGGCGTAGTCGAGACCCGCCGACACGCTGTGTGATTCCATGATCTGACCGTGTGAGTCCTGCAATAGAGTGGTCCGTGCTCCGTGGAGGACGCCTTCATCGCCGGTCGACAGCGTCGCCGAGTTCGGGGCGACACCGGCGGCCTCGTCCACCTCGAGTGAGGAGCCACCGGCCTCGACGGCGAGCAGCGAGACATCCTCGTCGGGGATGAAGTGGTGAAACGCACCCATGGTGTTCGACCCGCCGCCTGCACACGCAACAACGGCGTCGGGGAGGTCACCGAGGCGGTCGAGACACTGCTCGCGTGCTTCCTCGGAGATGACTGCATGAAAGTCCCGGACCATCGCCGGGAACGGGTGTGGGCCGACGATCGAACCGATGACGTAGTGGGTGTGCTCGACCGTACGCGACCAGTCACGCATCGTTTCGGAGATAGCCTCCTTGAGCGTCCCTCGTCCGGCATCGACGGGGTTCACGTCCGCGCCGTTGATTCGCATGCGGAAGACGTTCGGCCGCTGGCGGTTCACGTCCGTCCGTCCCATGTAAATCTCACAGGGCATGTCGAGGTGGGCCGCAGCCATCGCCGTCGCCGTGCCGTGTTGGCCCGCGCCGGTTTCGGCAATGATCCGCTCTTTGCCCATGTACTTCGCGAGCAGGACCTGTCCGAGAGCGTTGTTCAGTTTGTGTGCGCCCCCGTGCAGGAGGTCCTCCCGCTTGAGGTAGACCTCGCGGTCGTATCGTTCGCTCAGTCGATCCGCGCGCTGTAATGGGATGGGTCGGCCACCGAAATCGGCCAATCGGGCGCGGAACTCGTCCATAAATCCGTCCTCGTTCTCGAGCACGTATCGACCGTAGGCATCCTCGAGTTCCTCGAGTGCCGGCATCAGTGCCTCGGGCACGTACTGGCCGCCGAAGCGGCCGAAGCTGCCATCTGGTCGATCTGTTCGTCCTGGTTTCGTCGTTTGTGTCGGATCAGTCATCGGTGGGTGTCGCCTGTGTGAGTGTCTCTGTGTTCGTTCGGACGTCGCCTTCGGTCTCGCCCGCGTGGTCCATGATCGCGCTCCCGACCAGCAAGGCGTCCGCGCCGGCTTCGCGCATCCGTCGGACGTCAACCGGCGTCGAGATACCGCTTTCGGCAATGGCGGTGACGTCGTCCGGAATGTCGGGTGCGACCCGCTCGAAGGTTTCGAGATCTACCTCGAGTTTGGCCAGGTCACGGTTGTTGACGCCGATGATCGTCGCACCGGCCTCGAGCGCCGTCTCGAGTTCGTTCTCGTCGTGGACTTCGACGAGTACCTGAAACCCACGGTCACGGGCAGCCGTGAGCAAGGCCTCGAGGTCGTCGACGAAACGGGCGATGAGCAACACGAGATCGGCTTCGACGGCGTCGAGTTGGGATTCCTCGAGGATGAAGTCCTTTCGGAGGACGGGAACGTCGACGGCCGCGCGGACGGCCTCGAGTGCCTCGGGTGACCCACCGAAGTGGACGGGTTCGGTGAGGACGGAAATCGCACTGGCCCCACCGGCGACCATCTCCCGTGCGAGCGTGGCTGGATCATCGGTTCGGTGACCCTCGCTCGTCGGACTCGTCGGCTTTACTTCGGCGATTATTGGCACTCGACCATCAGCGCGAGCGCGCTCGAGGGCATCCGAAAACGAGCGTGGTTCGACGGTGAGCGGTCCCGTCTGTGGCCGTTCTCGGCTCCGTGCTGCCTCGAGGATCGATCGGACAGCCGGGGCGACCGACTCGGTTTGCTCCATTATCGTACATCAATGTACTGATTTATACATAAGGCTTCCGGGATTGGACGGTCCCGGCACGCCCCACTGCTATCCACGCACTTATGGAATGTCCAGACAACCAGGTGCATATGTCCGACCTATCGTTCGATTTCGACTTACTGACCGACCTCACCGAAACCAGCGGCGTCCCCGGCTACGAAGATCGCATCCGGGACCTCGTTATCGACGTCTTCGAGGAGAGCGTCGACGACATTCGCACCGACGCGATGGGGAACGTCGTCGGCACCCTCGAGGGCAGTTCCGAGTACTCGGTCGCCATTGCAGCCCACATGGACGAGATCGGGTTCATGGTCAAACACATTGCCGGCGAGGACGAAGGATTTGGCTACCTCCAACTCGACGCCCTCGGTGGCTGGGACGCACGCGTGCTCAAGGCCCAACGGGTGACGATCCACACCGAAGACGGCGACCTGCCCGGCATTATCGGTTCGCCACCACCACACACGCTGAGTGAGGAAGCGCGCGCAAAAACCCCCGAGGTCGAAGACGTCTACGTCGACACCGGCCTCGAGAAGGACGAACTCGAGGACCAGGTCTCAATCGGCGACCTCGTCACGATGGACCAGTCTACCGAGCGTGTCGGGGACACCGTCACCGGGAAGGCCCTCGACGACCGCGTCTGTCTGTTCGCCATGCTCGAGGCGGCCCGTCGGCTCGAGGAGCCGGACGTGACGATTCACTTCTGTGCGACCGTACAGGAAGAGGTCGGCCTCCGCGGCGCTCGTGCCCTCGGCGTCGACGTCGACCCGGACCTCGCACTGGCCCTCGACGTCACGGTTGCGAACGACGTTCCTGGCTTCGACGCCAGCAAGCACGTGACTCGCCTCGGTGATGGGACCGCCATCAAGCTCAAGGACTCGAGCGTCATCACCAGCCCGAAAGTCCACCGTCGCCTCCAGTCCGTCGCCGAAGAGGCAGAAATCGACTATCAGCTCGAGGTCCTCCCTGCAGGGGGCACCGACACGGCGGCCTTCCAGAACACCTACAGGGCCAAGCCCGTCGGCGCGATTTCGATCCCCACCCGATACCTCCACACCGTCACCGAGAGCGCACACGTCGACGACATCGCGGCGACGATCGACCTCCTGACGGCGTTCCTCGAGTCAGAGACCGGCGAGCACGACTACACGTACTGATCGAGCAGGGATATTAGCGGAAAGTTCGAACCGAAGATTTCAGTATCGGTCGTTCCCAAGCACTGGTATGGACACACCCGAGGAGGACGATCCGCTTTCCCGTCGCCTCTTTCTCGCCGGGACTGCAGGCACCGTTGCAGCTGCAGCCACGAGCGCTGGCGTGAACGCAGAGGAAGACGACGAGGAGGATAACGGCGAGGACGACGAAGAAGCCGCCGGTGGCGGCACTGAAACCGTCGAAGTTGGTGACAACTGGTACGAACCGGAAGACCTCGGCATCGAGCCCGGAACGACCGTCGTCTGGGAGTGGGTTGGCGACATCGATCACAACATCAACCCAACGGACCTACCGGATGATTCCGATTGGGAGGGACACCCCGAACTGATCAGCGATGGAACCTACGAGTACACCTTCGACGTTGAAGGTAACTACGCCTACACGTGTGACCCCCATCCCGGTATGGACGGCACCATCGAAGTGGCCGAGGGGGCAGCGGCGGCGGCTGATGGCCCCGCGCAGTTGGTCCCGGACGCCGCCTGGACGCTGCTCGTCGCCACCGTCGCCGGGATGGTTTCGACGCTCTCGCTCGTCTACTTCTTCATGCGCTACGGTGGCGAGCCCGCCGAGTAAGCAGGGAACACGCCGTCACTATTGAGTGAAAGCCCCTCCAGGTCAGGCGAAAGGCGCGGCAAGATATCCGTGTTCTTCGGGCCAGTAAATTCGGCGCTCATAGTAGATCGGCTCAGAGCACGACCGAAGAAACGCCGTAATCGATTCGGGCTCGAGGTGATTGACGTGCCGGGCGGGCTGTAACCGTTTTGTGTTATCGAGGTCGCTGTACCAGTGTGCCCCGACGGGGTCGACGGGGAACGGAATGGTCGTCACCTGCAGTGACGTGTCAGCATCGGTCGTATCGAGCACGTGGAGTGACTTGGGGGCCCACTTGAGCGTCATTCGATGGGTCCCATCGCCGAGAACCCGGCTCCCGCCTTCAGGCGCACTCGAGCGCTCGTCACACCGGTCAGCGAGTGCCGTCGCTGTAGCCAGGCTCTGCCCGTACAACAGGAGTTCACCAAGTAAGACAGCCGGCCCCGTCATCGTCGGCCGCTCGTAGGTCTCGAGCGGACGAGCCGGACGGATCGCCCCACCGACGCTGCCGTTCTCGATGAACGCTGAACCGACTGTGGCGTCGAACCCGTCGAGAATAAACAGTTCGACGTTTGCGTGTGAGACCGACGAAACCTCGAGGGACCCATCCTGACAGGAGATCGTTGACGCCCCATCACTGCCGATAGCGTGGAGGAGGTTCCCTCCAGATTCGAGGGCGTCCCGAAGTTCCTCCTCGAGTGGGTCGTCGAGGACGCGCACGGTCGGGGAAACGATGGCATCGCGACGATGATACCGGTCACGGATAGCCGCTTTGGCGGTTTCTGACAGGGAAACGTCCGCTCCAACCACCACGAGTACCGAGAGTTCGGTGTGGGCTTCCTCGAGGAAGCGGAGTCGATTTCGATAGGCCTGCTGACAACTGGTAAACACGGCCTGTTCGGGGTTTCCATCGGGCTGTATTGTGGACGAGTGAGTTACCAGCCGTCCATCGATTCGCGTCCGGTCGTAAAGGGCGTCAGCCGTTGGATCACCGCTCGCAGGAATCGCGTGGTGGTCGATAGCACTGGATCCAGTGACACTGATCGCTGAAAAGTCGTACAACAGGTGTGGGAGCGCTGGGAGCGCCTCGAGGCTCGGCTCAACCGTTACCCTGGTTGGCCACGGCGGGAGGACCGGTCCAAGCTGTGACTCGCTGTAGGTGAGTGCCAGTTCCAGGCGCTCTTCGAGTGTGTTCTCAGCGTAGGTTTCGAGCACGAATCCGGCATCCTCGAGGGCATCGTGTTCCGCAAGGCGTCGTGTCGGTTGACCGTGCCAGGAGCCGACCATATCGAGGAAGAAGACGCGTCGAAGGCAGTCGACGACCTGTGATGGGAACGAGGACCCGTCGTCGAATTCGTGCGTGAACGACTGGGTAGACAACGTTGGCGGTCCGTCGTGGATCGACACGTCCGCACTCAGATAGTACGCCAGTGGCGCTGCAGGGTAGAGGGTCTCGAGGTCTGCGGGTAACCGAAACTCGATTCCGGACGATGCCCGTGTGTCGGTGACCGCTTCAGGGATCACCGTTTCTGGACCCGTGCGAACGAGCGGTGGATACCCCCGATATGGCCTGTGAACTCGGTCGACGCCAGTCGTACTGAACGGCACAGAGAACGCCGTCATCGCCGTGGCGACACCGTCCGGGGTTGGTTCTACCTGGAGTTCGTGGCGGGGGTAATCAATGAACGATTTGAAACCGAAGCTCACGGGAGTGGGGTACGGAAACGAGATGACGAGGGGGCTGGAGGGGCGGTATCTGACGGAGGCGGCACCAGTGAACCCAATATAGACGTCGAGATCGGAGTTCAGTTGACAGCGATACTGCCCCTCCGGTAGCGAGAGGTGGTATTCGGCGTCATCGACCAGCTGACACGTGCTGACAGCGTGTGCGGGGTCGGTCGCGTGATCGGGAATGAACTCGCCGTCCAGACGCGAAATCTCGATGAAGTTCTGCAGGTCGTACCGAATTTCAGAGAGTCGGCCGGTGACGGTGGCATCGATTGGCTTATCGAACTCGATGGCGCTCTCGTCCCCGAGACGATCCCAGCCAGTGAGTTCCATGGCGATCCCGTTGTTCGCGATATCCGTCGCCCTGAGCTTCGTGCCATCGACTCGAACGTCTACCAGCGCACTCGAGGCCACTATCGATCACCTGCTCGAGTGACTGTCACTCTCCACGGCAGCCCACCGTGTTTGGGACCGATCACCGACTCAGCCATCGTGGTCCTCCGGTGGTGTCGAAATCGAGTCCGCGTCGGCACGTTCGGTTGGATACACCCCATCGAATCTAAACCGGGCACCACCCCACTCGCTATCCTCGATCGAGACGGTCCATCGGTGTTCGGTGGTGATTCGTTCGACAATCGCAAGTCCGAGCCCAGTGTTTTCTTCGTCAGTCGAGTAGCCGGATTCGAACACGGCCTCACGTTCGTCTTCGGGAACTCCGGGACCGTTATCGTCGACACAGAACCACGACCCACCAGCTGTCACCCGGACGTAAATTTCGGGAGGATCGTCCGTCCGACCGTGTTCGACGGCATTTCGAAACAGGTTCTCGAAGAGTTGCAACAGGCGTGTCGGATCCGCGTCGATCCACACGTCAGCGTCATCTACCCGCAGCGTTGCCCCCGTCGTCTCGACGTGCTCCCAGGCGTCCCGCGCGACCTGCTCGAGGTTGACCGGTTCGAGCCCGCTGAGGTCGGTACTCTCGCGCGTTCCTGCCAGGACATCCTCGATTAGCGCTTCCATCCGTTCGTGTGATTGTTGCATGTGCATGACTGCTTCGTGGTCTGCACCGAGTTCGTCCCGGACAAGTTCCAGGTAGCCATTGGCCACCGTCAGTGGGTTTCTGAGGTCGTGGCTGACGATGCGTGCGAACTGATCGAGGCGCTCGTTCTGTCGCTCGAGGTCGCGCTCACGAACTTTCAGATCGGTCAGATCGGTGTACAGCCGATACCCCCGTCTCTCCCCATCCGACGCGGGAATAGGAACGCTGCGACGGAGGAACGGACGAGGACCGGACGCCGTTTCCAGGACGACCTCTATATCGGCCCGGTCACTGGTTTCGTCGTGATCGGTTTCCCCTTGTATGCGGAGGACTGTCGAAATCGGTTTCCCGAGCACTGCGTCGGCTTCGTAGCCGAAAACCCTGACGAACGCCGAGTTGACTGCGTTGATTACCCGAGTCCCGTCTTCGGTCCGATACTGCAACGCGGCATCGGAGAGGTTCTGGAACAGTGCGGCGAATTGGTCGCGTTCTGCGTTCAACGCCGTCTCGTATCGAACGCGAGCACAGGCGTTCGCAATCGTCGCCGCGAGGAGTTCACCGCGCTCCCGGTCGAGCGGTGAGAACGCGTCGGTCTCCGTCGAGAAGAACTGTAAGACGCCATCGTCTTCGAGCGGGATCGAGAGGACCGACCGGAACGTCCTACAGGTCGGGATCGCCAGTGGCTCCTCGCGACAATCCCTAACCACCTGAGTCCGTCCTGTCTCGAGGGTTCGACCGGCAACTCCCTGATCAGTCGAAACCGGTTCACTTGGGATCAGTCGCGTCGTGTGTGTACTTCGGGGAACGAATCTCCCATTTTGTTGGATGTGAATCGCCGCCGAATCGAACGTAAGGATGCGCTCTGCGAGTCTAATCGCATGCGTATAGACGGCGTCAATCGACTCACACTCTTCGAGATGGACGGCAATCTCGCCAAGGGCATCGACAGACACAGACCGATTTGGGGTGGACATAGGAGAGATATTGCGATGTGTCACCGAAATGTTCATGCCCAGGCATATAAACGTTCATGGCCATCTGCCCGGCCCCGACTGGTGTCAACGGCTCCGTTCCCGAAGTCTTTTGCTGGATGCGGTCCCCTGTCGAGATATGAAAGAGTCGCTGCTCGAGATCCTGTGCTGTCCACTAGATAAAGAACCGCTCGAACTCGAGGACGCCGAGTACGACGACGACGGCGAGGAAATCATCGCTGGACAACTCGTCTGTACGGCCTGTGGTGAATCGTATCCGATCGAAGACGGGATTCCAAACCTGCTCCCGCCGGATATGCGCGGCGAAGCCCCGGCGTAACCCGCCAGCCGTGTCTCGTCAGTCCCTCTCGGTCACCGTCGACCGAACCGGTGCGGGCCCGGACACACTCACGACGAGCGAGCATGCGGTAACCCTCGAGAAGCCCCTGGAAATTACCCTCGAGAGCGTTGGCTCACCCGCGCACGTGCACTGTCAACTCGACGGAGCCGTGGCTGCCGTCGCCTCGATCACACCCGTGAGTGACCCTGGGCGTGCCGATGGGACCGGGAACGTCTACGTCGAACCCGATTCGGGTACTGAGTTGTTGTTAGATATTGACCCGATGACGCTCCGTGAGCCACTCGAGGGCACACTGGTGCTTTCGACTGGCTACGGGTCGGTGCAGACGACGGTCGACCTCCGGCTCGAGCCAGGGCCAGAACCAGTCACGGTCGACCGAACCCTGGGAACGCCACAGCGACACGAACCCGAACCGACGTGGTCTGACCGCGTCCTCGAGAGCGTCGAGACGCGTTCCGGGTTCGATACAGCCACGCTCGGTGTCTTCGGCCTTGCCGTGGTCGCTATCCTCCTGGCCTGGTCGACGGCCGCCGTCATCGGCGGTGTCGCGGCGTATGTGGGTGCGGGGATCGTCGCCCTTGGGGTCGTCCTTGCGGTTGCCTTGCTCAGTGGTGTGTTCGAGTCACTCGAGGCACCACCCA
>PUKM01000183.1 GCA_003552325.1 Natrialbaceae archaeon
AAAATCCGTTCGTCCGCCTCGAGCGAGGAGAGGAATCCGCGGGCAGGGCCGCCGCTAAACCGATCGCGGCGGATCACGCTGTCGTCGGATTCCTGCCCGGACATCGTTAGGCCTCGTCAGTGTCGGTGGCGCCGCCGTCGGTGGCGAGCGTCGTGGCCTGTTTCTTTTCGGCTGCCGCAGCGGCTTTCTTGGCCAGACGGCGCTGGAAGCCGTGATACTTCGCGACGCCAGTGGCGTCCTCCTGGGCGATGTCCCCCACGGATTCAGTGTCGAAGGACGCGGCAGCGGCCGAGTAGGCGGCGAACTCGCTGTCGCGGCCGACGGCACGGGCTTTGCCGCCTTCGAAGCGGATCGTGACGGTCCCCGTCACGCGCTTTTGGGTTTCGGCGATGAAGCCCTCGAGGGCGTCCACGAGGGGGGCATCGATCAGGCCCTCGTAGGCCTTCTCGGCCCACTGCTGGTCGACCAGGTTCTTGAACGAGCGCTCTTCTTGCGTGAGGACGAGTGCCTCGAGTGCTTCGTGGGCGTTCAAGAGCGTGGTCGCAGCCGGATGTTCGTAGTTCTCACGGACCTTGAGGCCGAGCATGCGGTCTTCCATCACGTCCGAGCGGCCGACGCCGTGTGCGCCCGCCTGTTCGTTCAACGTCTCGATCAGCGTCGCGGCGTCGAGCGACTCGCCATCGAGGGAGACGGGGTAGCCGTTGTCGAAGCCAATTTCGACCGTTTCCGTCTCTCCCGTCGGGGCAGACGTCCACTCGTAAATCTCCTCGCCGGGGACGTAGTTGGGGTCCTCGAGTTCGTTCCCCTCGACGGCACGGGACCAGATGTTGGTGTCGATAGACCAGTCGCCGTCGTTCCCTCCCTGGACGGGAAGGTTCTTTTCGGCGGCGTACTCCTTCTCCCAGTCGCGCGTGAGGCCGAGTTCACGAATCGGGGCGATGACCTCCAGGTCCGAGTCACGCCAGATCGCTTCGAAGCGCAGCTGGTCGTTTCCTTTCCCCGTACAGCCGTGGGCGACGCCCGTACAGTCGTGTTCGATCGCTACCTCGAGGATCTTCGAGGCGATAATTGGACGAGCCAGGGCCGTCCCGAGTGGGTAGCCCTGATACGTCGCGTTCGCGCGGACGCCCTCGAGACAGAGTTGGGCGAATTCCTCCTTCGCGTCGACGACGTAGTGGTCGAGGCCGAGTGCCTCGGCGGTTTCTGTTGCTTCGTCAAATTCTGTGGCTGGTTGACCGACGTCGACCGTGACGCCGATGACTTCGTCGTATCCGTACTCTTCCTCGAGCAGCGGGACGCAGATGGTGGTGTCGAGCCCGCCCGAGAACGCAAGTGCAACGCGTGTCATGTCGTACTCGAATACACTGGCAGGGACCTATTAAGTTCGTCGTTTTTGGTTTCGTAATTTAGTGTTAGAGCGGACGCTAACCGGGAAAAACAGCGTTTCCTACAGAGTTGGACAATACGGGGATCAGGGGAAAGAGTAAGAGTGGGCCTAAAGGCCCGGTCGTCGTCGTGGGGCGGCGCTCTCGCTGGTGGCAACCGCGAGGCCAAATGAGGCGAGAGTGCGCATCTGGAACCACCTTACGTATGGATCCTCTTAAACCCTGCTTGCCGGGCAAAAGTTACTGCACTCGAGGATGTTATCATGGCACATTCTGGTCACACAGTCGTGTGCTCGAGGCGTCCACCAACGAACCCAGTTTTAGGTAAAGAGGAAGACTACCACCAATCCACCGAGTATGAAGACGAGTCCGACGTACGCGTAGGCTATACCCATGATCCGTGCCCATTTTCGTTGTTTTTGTGTTGCGCGTTCCGTATCCGCAATCCACGCTGTCGGGGACACGTAATTGAAAGCTTCTAATGGCTGTCGGAGATGCCGGTACGCAGCCGAGAGGAAAAAAAGACCCGAAATGAAAACAAGAATCACAATAAGCATGGTTGCAGTATCCGCCTGTTGAGTGTACTAATAGAAGGCGTTTGTGATGTGCGTTGTGAAATATTGCTACCAGGGGTAGGCACACCGTTTCGCGTTACTGTGGGTTTCTCCGCTCATAGCTTCGTGAGACACTCGCACGCAATCTTCCACGAATTTCCGTTAGAGTCAAACGCCCGGGCGGGGAACGAACACACTATGAGCGAACAGGAACAGCGGTCGGTCAGGTGCCTCGTGGCGAAAGTCGGGCTGGACGGCCACGACCGTGGTGCACACGTCATCGCTCGAGCGTTCCGGGACGCCGGATTCGAAGTGATCTATTCGGGACTGCACAAAGCCCCCGAGGAAATCGTCCAGGCGGCAGTCCAGGAGGACGTCGACGTGCTCGGCATTTCCATCCTGTCGGGCGCACACAACACGCTCGTCCCCAAAATCATGGACGGCCTCGAGGAGTACGACGCCAAAGACGACACGCTCGTGCTCGTCGGTGGCGTCGTTCCGGACGAGGACAAAGCCGCGCTCAAAGACCAGGGCGTCGCAGCCGTCTTCGGCCCCGGCACCTCCATCGAAGAGACCATCGAGTTCGTCCGCGAGAACGCCCCCGAGCGATGAGTACCGAACACGACGACCTGCTCGAGGACCTCCTCGCTGGGAAACACCGTGCACTGGCCCGGACCATCTCGCATATCGA
>PUKM01000115.1 GCA_003552325.1 Natrialbaceae archaeon
ACCGAGGGGACGTTGACGTAGTACGCGGGATCCTCGGGCCACCGTGGCTCGTCGAAAATCGACTCGAAGTGGGGATCCCAGTCGGTCGGTAACACGAGCGTGTGATGCTCGAGTGGGTCCACGTCCCCTTCGACGCCGAGGTAGAGCATGAACGCCGACGGCCCCCAAGTCTGATCGTCCCAGTCTCCCGAACTTCGTTTCACCGCGTGGTCCGGGAGCAGCGACCGTTCGGCTGTCGCCGGTGGGGCGTTACAGACGACCCGGTCGTGGACGTACTCATCACCGCCGAGGCTCACCCCAATGCCGTTCGTTCGCGGCTCGATAGCGTCGACTTCGGCGTCCGTGTGGATTTCGACGCCCTGTGCAGTCGCCACACGCTCCATGGCCTCGACGAGTTCGTACATGCCGCCCTGGGGGTAATAGACGCCCAACCCGAGGTCGACGTGGCTCATCAATTTGTACAGCGACGGTGTGTTGTGCGGTGACCCACCGAGAAAGACGAGGGTGTACTGGAGCAGCTGACGCAGTTTCGGATGTTCGACGTAGGTCTTGACGTGGTCATCCATCGTTCCCAGCAGGCTGAGCCCACGTGCCGACCTGAGGACATCGAGTGAGACATAATCGCGAAAGCGGCTCCGGTTCGCCATGACGAACCGGTGCATCCCAATTTCGTAGGCTTCTTCGGCGTCCTCGAGATACCGTCGCAGGGCCTCACCCGCCCCTGGCTCGTAGGATTCGAAGAGCTCGGCGGTCGTCTCGAGATCCGTCGTCACGTCGGCGCGATCACCGTCGTCCCAGAAGACGCGGTAATTCGGGTCGAGTTGGACCAGATCGTAGTGGGCAGACGGCGACGTCCCGAAGTCTTCGAAAAACTGTGAAAAGACCTCGGGGATGAGATACCAGGAGGGGCCAGTATCGAAGCTGAAGCCTTCCATCTCGAGGCGGTTGGCAACACCGCCGGGCCGTTCGTTGCGCTCGTACACAGAAACGTCAGCCCCAGCAGCACCGAGATAGGCACTGGCAGCAAGTCCACCAATGCCGGCACCCACGACTCCGATCGTTTCCTCGCTGAGTACAACGTTCTTCATACATAACCTATTGCTCGCAATCGGGGAAAGTGACCACCGGCGCTGTTTGGGGCTTTATTATCATTCCCTGCCTTCGCGACGTGGGACCTCCCGAACGAACCCACCGACGTTTGGCACTCGTTATTTACGTGTTCACTCGAAGTGTCTGGTATGGCTCCGGCCCCAGGCGTGGAAACCGATGCGCAAAAACAGGAGGCGGGGACATCGAGTGAGCGACATCCAGGAGACGGCGTCCGTGCTCGGTTGTCGATCAGTGACCCGCCGCAGTGTGCAGTTGCCGAAACCGTGTCCGACGATGCCACCGCGACCGATATCCGGTGGACTGGCACATCGGACCACACTGTCGAACAGTTCCACGCACCGTCTGGGCTCGACGCCGAATCGATCTTCACCGCGGACGATCAATCCGTGTACCGGCTCACCGATATCGACGCGGACGACTGTCCCTGTCGGTTGATCGAATCCCTCGGTTATCCGATCGCTGATGCGTCGGTGACCAGCCAGCCGACCCAGCTCCTCATCACGCTCTTGCTCCCGTCCCCACGACCGATCGTCGAGATCATCGATGTCCTCGAGTCGCGTGGCGTCTCGGTCCATCTCGAGTGCCTCGTTAGGTCGATGCCGGACGATGACGAGTCGATCGTCATCGACACGGGGCGGTTGACCGACCGACAGCGCGAGGTCCTCGAGGTCGCCCATCGAATGGGGTACTTTTCTTATCCGCGTCAGAACGATGCGTCGACGGTGGCTGAGGAACTCGGAATCGTTCGGTCGACGTTTACCGAACACTTGGCTGCCGCCCAACGACGGCTGTTCGAAGGGATGTTCGACGATCGATAACTCGAGCGCGGTACGGAGCGAGTGAGTTCTCACTGCCTGGGTCAGGGGACGTACCAGATTCCTCGGTCGAAATCGAGCCACTCGCCGACGACGACGTGGGGCAATGCGACGATACAGATGAACAGCGTGTAGAAAGCCACCAGACCGGGGAGCAAGGAGGCGCCACCGAGTGGATCCGGAGCGATAACCCAAATGGCAACCATCACGAGTGCCGTCATCAACGCACCGACGATCAACACACCCCACGCCATCACGATGGGGAGCCCCTCGTCGTCAGCTGTCTCTTCGGACTCGACGACGATACCTCGAGCGGACTGACGAAGCGAGTACCACAGCGGAAAGTACAGACCGATGGCAACGACGACCGGGACCACGGTGAAGAAGACGACGAGCAACGAGGTCTCGAACGCGTCCAACAGCCAGGACTGACTCATCCCACCAGTCACGAGTCCGCCCCCGAGGTGGGCGACCACGGCGAGGCCGAACAGTCCCAAGAGACCGGTGCGTACGGGGTCGAGATACGCCAGGCCTGGGAGTGATGCCCCGGGGTCGAACACGTTCAGCATGATGGTCGAGAAGCTGACGTAGGGGCCGACCCACAGGGCGAGCGGCAAGATCATCACGGCACCCCCTCGAACGAGCGCTGCCAGCACTCGCTGAGAGCGGTACTGAAGGTGGTCGGTCCC
>PUKM01000220.1 GCA_003552325.1 Natrialbaceae archaeon
GGCCAGTGCCGGAACTGTAAGCGTCGCGGTCAGTGCGATTCCTATCCTCACAATGGCACGAATGCACACCCGCCGTCGTGGCACGTCCGGATCGGACAAGCCAGCGGCAGACGAACCACCGGAGTGGAGTGACGTCGACGCCGAGAAGATCGAAGCACGCGTCGTCGAACTAGCCGAACAGGGACACGACCCAAGCCAGATCGGGCTCAAACTGCGCGATGAAGGCGTCACGGGCACGCCCGTCCCCGACGTCAAACTAGCGACTGGAAAGAAAGTGACCCAGATCCTCGAGGAACACGATGCGAAAGCTGACATCCCCGAGGACCTCCGAAACCTGATGGAACGGGCCATCCGACTCCGCAAGCACGCGGAGACAAACCCACAGGACTTCCAGAACAAACGGTCCCTGCAGAACACCGAATCGAAGGTCCGTCGGCTCGTTAACTACTACCGTGGTGACGAGATCGACGCGAGCTTCACCTACTCCTACGAGGCAGCGCTCGCGCTGCTCGAGGACGAGTAAGCCAGACAGATGGGAGTCGACTCCGTCACGACACCGGACGTGGACACGGCACCGCTCGAGAGTGCCGACTTCGTCCGGATCGTCACCAGAGCTGACGGAGATGGCGTCGCAGCAGCTGGTCTCTTGGCCGCTGCGTGTGCACGCCGAGGGCTCCCGTTCCAGATTACGACGGGGAAGACGATCGCCGAGCGAACCACGAGAGTGGAAACCGGCGTTACCGAACCGGGCGAGACGGCGACGGTCGCCATCGGACCGCACGACGGTCCCGACGACGTGGTGACCATCGACGCCAATAGCCGCCCCGCTGTCCTCGGCGCTGCTGAATTGCAAGCGACGCTCGACCTCGAGGCCGAAGTCGATCCAGTGCTCGCTCTCGCCGGGGCACTCACGACCGGCCTCGAGCCGGGAGCCGGTGAGACGCAATGGCTTCTCGAGCGGGCTGTCGGGTCCACCCTCGAGCAACGGGCTGGTATCGGCCTCCCGACGACTGACCACACCGACCTCGCGTATACAACCGCGTGTTTGGCCCCGTGGTCGGGGGACGAGGAAGCCGTCGACGGGGCACTCGAGGATGTCGAAGACGACGACCAGGCACTCGCCTCAGTTGTCGCTCTCGACGTGGTCGGTGCACCGGATGTGACGACGCATGCTGCGACAGCCATCGGTCGGTTCTTGCGCCCGTACGCGATCAGCGGCCAGGACTCCTTCGCGACGCTCGAGGGCTATGCGGATGTGTTAGCGGCGACGGCTGCAGTCGAACCCGGAACCGGCGTCGCGTTGGCGATGGGTCACGACGTGAGGCAGGCGGCGCTCGAGTGCTGGCGACGCTGTGGCGACATGGCACACGCGGCAGTCGAGACGGCCTCGACCGGACGATACGATGGTCTGTACGTCGTCGGCATCGAAGACGGCCCGACCGAACCCGTCGGGAAACTGGTGGCAGCGTATCGCTCACCAGAACCGACGGTACTGGTCGTCGGATCGACGACGGTGACGGTGGTGACGAGATCACCCACGTCGACGTCGCTCGCCTCGCCGATGGAGGCAATCGCTCGAGCGCTCGAACTCGGCCAGCAGTACGACGTTGGCCACCGGGTTGGGCGATTGTGTCTCGAGCGGCCGGACGACAGCCAACCGACGGATGGCGAGATCATCGCCACCGTGAGGGAGTACCTATGACGCCTGACCTCGCCCGAACGGCGACGATCAGGACGCGATTCGACGACGGTGTCGATCCAACGATCATCCTCGAGGCCTGCCGACCCGACAACACCGACGAGATGACGACGAGGCTCGAGTGCGACGGTGACGAACGGACCCTCGTGACGACCATCGAACGCGACGCAACCGGAGGGCTGCAGGCGACGCTCGACGATTACCTCGTCAATCTGGATGTGGCGAACACAGTGGCACAGTGTGGTGACCGTTTCGTGCGACCGGACCGACCGAACGCGTCCGCTCGCACACCCGAATCCAATACGGAGCGACCAAGTGGTGGCTCCGACGACATACCCAACAATGAGTGAACGATCAGTTTCACGTGCGAAACAGGAAAAGCGGTGGTACACCATCTTCGCTCCCGAGCAATTCGACCGGGAGGAACTGGGTGAGACCCCTGCTGACGAACCAGAACAGCTCTACGACCGAACCATCGATACGACGCTTGGTGAGTTGACCAACAACGCCAGCGAGAACAACACGAAGTTGACGTTCCAGGTGACCGACGTCGGCAGCGATGCCGTCTACACCGAATTCAAGTCACACTCGCTGACGCGCGATTACCTGCGCTCGCTCATCCGTCGTGGCGCGTCGAAGATCGACGCCTACGTCACTGTGCTGACGACCGACGACTACCGTGTCCAGGTCCAGCCGGTCGCGTTCACGACGAAGAAGGCAGACGCGAGCCAGGAGAAGGCGATCCGCCAGAACATGGTCGAGATGGTCGAATCGGCCGCCGAAGAACGAACCTTCGAGGAGTTAGTCGACAGCATCGTCGACGGCCGCCTCTCCTCGGCCATCTACGGCGAATCCAAGACCATTTACCCGCTCCGCCGCGTCGAAATCCAGAAGACGACCGTCGAAGCACA
>PUKM01000089.1 GCA_003552325.1 Natrialbaceae archaeon
CACGACCTGCGGGACGTCCTCGAGGTGGCCGACCGCGTGTTGCTCGTCCACGAAGGGACGATTGCGGCCGATATCGAGCCCAATGAGGGGGTACAGACGCTCGCGGATCACGGGGTTCGCGTCCCGCGAGGATGGCGCGAACAGGAGCGATAGCATGCTGGCCTACGAACCGGACGACACGCTCGCCCATCGGCTCGATCCCCGGTCGAAACTCGCCGTCCAGCTCGGGTTTTCGATCACGGCCATCGCCCACACCGATCCAGTCGCACTCGTGGTACTGACGGGGCTCACGCTCGTGTTTTTGTGGAGTGGCGGCGTGTCCGTTCCTCGAGCCATCTACACGTACCGGTTTGCCCTCCCGTTTCTCTGTCTCGCGCCGCTGGTCGCCGGCCTGACCCTTGGCGCTCCCTGGTTCGACGTGGCCGACGCGGGCGAGTCGGCCCGCGCGAGTTATCGCGTGTTCTTGATTATTCTGGTCAGTGCCGCGTACATCCGCTCGACGCCGGTCCGTGACTCACGGGCGGCCATCCAGCGAACCGTGCCGGGCAAGCCCGGCCAGGTGCTGGGGATGGGGGTCGCGATGCTCCTCCGGTTCGTTCCCCTGTTGCAGGCGGACCTCCGAACGATTCGAGATGCCTCTGCGGCCCGCTTAGGCACCGAACGATCACTCAAAGATCGGATCGTCCACCTCGGCACGGCCAGCCTCGAGCGGGCGTTCACCCGTGCGGATCGGCTGGCGCTGGCCCTCCAGGCGCGGTGTTTCGCCTGGAACCCGACGTTGCCACCCCTCTCGATGAGCCGCCTCGATTGGCCGGTGGTGGGATTTGCCCTGATCCTCGCGTTCTCGGCACTGCTGTGATCGACTATGGCTCGAGCGATTCGATCGTCGGGACAGCCTCCCCAACGAGTGCGTCCTCGAGTGACTGACGGATCGCCTCGACGGAGACCGCTGTCGCTTGCGTGAGCGCCCCCACACCAGCAGGGTCGAAGTCGACCCCCAGCGCGGCGTAGACTGGCTCGAGCACGCCCGCGAGTGTCGGTGCATTGTCGACGATCACGAGACCCGAGACGAGCGCCGCGTTCGCCCGGACGCGTTGGGCGATACCAACCACCTTCCGAGCGCCCTCGCTCGACTGGAGCGAAAAGGAGTGGCTGCCGGGACAGAAGGCGTCGGCGGGTTCTCCAGGTTCGAGAGGGAGTCCGTGGCGGGATAGGGCCGTCTCGAGTGTGGCGGCCAAGCGGTCGTACCGGTCGTCGGTGCCCCGCCGGAAGTCCGCGACCGGTTCGGCACGGGCGAATGCCAGGGTGGTCGTCCCGTCGTAGGCGACCGCTCGGCCTCCAACGCTCCGTTCGACCGGTGGGAACCCCCGGTCGGCGGCTGCCTCGCGAGCCGCTTCGTAGCCCGCGGCGTTGGCGTCACGCCGACCGAAGGCGACCTGGCGATGTGGGGCCCACACCCGGATGGCCCGGTCCGCAGCGCCGTTGGCGACCACCTCGAGCAATCTCGCACTGGCTTCCCGGTCCGCCCCGATCGACGCCTTTCGGCCCCGATAGACGCGAGCCTCACGGGAGGAATCCGCCGTCATATCCCCGGTTTCGAGTCGAACGACCTAAACGCTCGCCATCCTGACTGTCGATCGATGAGCGAGAGCCGCGTCACCCTCGAGGAGCCGTTTCTCGAGCCCTATGCTCGATTTTCCCTCTACAACTCGCCGTATGCTGCCCACGATCGCGGGTGTGCGATCGACCTCTACCCCGGTACCCTCCGCGATGGCCGAACGACTGTCGCGCCGAGTCCCGTCGCCGGCACTGTCCTCGAGACCAAGACCGTTCGGGCACCGCCAAAACCCTACGCACCCGACCACGATCACCTGCTTCTCATCGCCTGTGATGAGGCGGCACTCGAGCGATCCGGAGTTCGGATAGGGAGGAAGGCGGAGGATGCAGGTTTGGCGGATGCGCCCAGCAGGGACCTCGTCTGTCGAATCCTCCACGTCGAACCGACCGTCGAGCCGGGTGAATACGTCGAGATCGGTGATTCGCTCGGACGACTCGTGCGTGCAGGCTTTTTCGCGCCGTGGGTCGACAACCACCTCCACGTTGGCTTTCGGAGGCCCGATCAGCACCTCGAGCGGGCCGGCGGCTCACTCCCCCTCACGGTTGGACCTACCGTCGAACTTGCCGCCCTCGAGTGGGACGGAACGGGCACGATCGTCGAGAGGGGCGAGACGTACGCCATCCTCGACGCGCCGGTCAATCCCGATCCTGGGAACGGATTCGTCGGTATCGCCGCCGACTGTGGCAGCGTGCTCGATGGGGGGATCCCACACTACGACAGCGGCGGACTGCTCGGCCGAGCGTCGGATTCGGGCGCTGGCGTCGTCTCGCTCTGGGGCACCAGCCTCGGCACGCCAGACGGGCGGACCGTCGAGTGGGATGACCTGACCGTCACCGTCGATGGGGTCCCGATCACCGGACTTTCGTGTTTTTGCGCTCGAGACGCCCACTTCGGCGCGAAGCTCATTTGCCCAGACCTCGAGTGTGCCGTGGGCGACGACGTGCGGGTCCGTATCGATCGTGTCGAACGG
>PUKM01000106.1 GCA_003552325.1 Natrialbaceae archaeon
GAATGATTTCATCAACCTCTTCTTGCAATTCTTCATACTGTTGCTCTGCTCTTTCCCACTGTCTGTACAGGTAGAAAGATAATCCACCTAGTATCGCTACAGATAAAATCAATGCTATAATTGCAGACGTGTAGGGGTTTTTTACAACGGCTTTGCCAAATCTAACAACCCCGTTTACAAGCGCCAACGCACCTGCTTTTATTGCCAGTAGGATACTCATTGACTAGTCCAGATTTCTCTGTGCTCCTCATAGTTATAGAACCGACGATGGTCGTTTTTGTGGTTCTCCCAAATCTCAGGGAACACATCTTTCGGGTCAATCCGGTTGGCATGTTTTTGCCATTCAGCGCCTTTGTGGATTTCATAATGAATATGAGGTCCTGTGCTGAAACCTGCATTGCCTATAAGCCCAATAATTTCATGGGCCTTGACATTGACAGGGTTTTCCATGCTCGTCCAACACACAACTGGGAAGCGATCTCCATTTTCACCCCTGTGCTCGTTTTCATAGGCTTTGAGGTTTATAGATTGCCTATCTCTTCCAAACGGGTCTTTGGATCCATCTAAGTAAGGAATGACCTTGCGCACGGTCTCATCCACATAGCTATGGGTCATGACATGTGTGTAGCCACTTTCTTTTCCTTTGAGGATGATAAGTCCACCATAGATGTCGTAGAAGTAATGGTGGTCTTTGATGTTGAAGAAGGTTTTGGGATACTTGGCATCATTCATCCCTACAGAACGAGTAGGACGATAAAGGAACCAGTAAGCCAATTCACCATCTTCAGGGGCGTAGATGCCATGACCCCCTCCCACCAAATCATTTGCTGTCTTATCATTGGCGCCCTCGAGGACTGCCACATCCCAAGCGCCGTGATTATGTGTGCGATCTTTCAGGTCGCGCGAGAGAGGTCTCATTTGATTGAATTCGACCGTAACTCTAAACTTGTTTGAAGGAACTTTTACTATCCACTGCATGACAATTAGTGAAGATACAAGACGACATGAAGGGATGATTCTATAGACATGAATAACCTAACACCGCAGAAAGTGACACAGTATTCTTTGGCACATAGACCTAAGGTATTCGAGAACGTGAAGGGGCAAGATAACATCGTCAAGGAGATGCTCCAGCGTTCGAAGATGAATAAGTTTCCCTCTGCTATGCTTTTTCAAGGCCCGACAGGCACAGGGAAAACTACATTGGCTTTTCTTGCAGCAGCAGCTATTCAGTGTAAGCATAAGGATGAGAAAGGCAATCCGTGTGGAGAATGCGCCACCTGTAAAGACATCTTTGATGAGAAGTTTAGCCGTGGTTGTACTCACATGCTGGATGGAAGCTCGTCAAGTAAAGATGATGTAATTGATTTGATAGAGCAAACAGTACACACTGTACCGCTCCACGGGCCTAAGCACGTATTTATCATTGAAGAGATTGATCAGCTCAGCACAGCAGCTAAGAACTCGTTCCATAAGTTTCTCGAGAAGCCCTCGCCTTACGTCCATTTCATCCTCCTTAGCATGGCTGACAGCGGTGGTAGTAAGGTACCTCAATCTATTATGGACCGCTGTCAGCCTTATTATTTCAAGAACATCACAGAACGTGATGTCGCTTATACACTGAAACACATCTTAGCAGAAGAAGGGTTATGGGACGAACTACCAGCTGAATTCAAGAAAGAAGGTATCTTCCTAATAGTCAACAACGCCAAAGGTTCATTGAGACGCGCTATTCAATTCCTTGAGCGCGCTATGATAGGTGAGTTCTTCACCGTCAAAGAAATCGAGGACAACTTCAAGTTTCTATCCGAGTCTTCGAGTCTGGGTACGTTGAAGATGATGATAGAAGGGGAAGGCAAGAAACTCAGCAACGAATTAGAGGCAATGCGGAAAGAGAACAAGGCAGTCGATTGGGTCTTCCTTGTGAGCTTCTTTCTTTTCCGCCATAGGCAGAATGTGATGACAGGAGAGAAGGTAGATGAATCTCCTTCATCTTCATTGCTGGGTAAGCTATATAGTAAACAACCCGCCGTGTACAAAGAGCTCGAGAAAGGAATCAAAAGTATCTCTGAAGAGGTGAGACACGGGTCTTACATGACCAGCACCCATGTATCTCATTTGCTGGTTGATTTGTATGAGAAGATTGAGAAAGCGCGAAAAGGTGATTCAGTGCCCTATCGATAGGTACTAAGTAACAGAACACACACATAAAGGAACAGAACATGAGTGCCCCCATCAAGCTTGATAAGACAGAAGATAAGGAACAGGTAATTGGAGTTTTTCAACCTTTGTTGAGTAAGACATTTGGTGGAGAAAATTACCAGAAGTATTATCTCAATGACGCCAAGCAGTTAGTACGCAGCCACGTCAATGCAGAATTGAAGCGCAGGAACATGAGTCTGGATGCTGTAAGGAAATGCCAAGAAATCAAACGACAGATTGATAAGTCAAAAAGTATCAACAAGATGCTTGAGCATTTGACTGAAGCTTGCTTACTCGATGAAGAGTTGATTGATTGATTTTTTGAAAACAGGGTTTTACTAACCACTAATTATCGTAAGCACA
>PUKM01000123.1 GCA_003552325.1 Natrialbaceae archaeon
ATGATGCGCGTGTACGCCGAGGACGCTGATGCCCTCAGAGAGCTGATGTTCGATCAGATCGCCCAGATGGACGGGTTTGCGCGTTCACAAACGATGGTGATTCTGGGGACGACTTACGAGAATCACGAATTGCCCGTCTGAGACCCTGTGTGTTCCTTTTCACTCGAGCATCCACCCCTCCGTATCCTGTAAAAACCGGAAACGGTAAGGAGAGGAGCCACAGGAGTACTGTGTATGGAAGCATACGTCGACCGCTACGGCCCCGGTCGTCTCTGGGTCATCGGTGTTGGAGCCGCGGTGCTGTTGATCGCACTCGCGGCGGCCGTCTTCCCCGGGCCAGTGTACCGCGATATTATCTGGCAGTATTACTGGGGCCCGGTCGTTGCCGACGCACAGAATTACGCATGCATCGCCTGGGATGGTGGGGCACAGAACGCCTGTAGCGCAGACACCACCGGTCCCGAGGCGAGTCCGGGCTACACCTGGCAGTCCTATGCCGGATACATCCCCATCCTGATCGTGATGTTGCTCGGTATCCTCATCTTGCTCGAGCGACTCGCGATCGATCGGTACCGGGCGATGTTCTACGGCCTGTTTCCGTTTATGCTGGCGGGTGGTGCCTTGCGTACCGTCGAGGATGCGAACGCCAGCCTCCCACAGGGCGAACTCCTGATCGACTTGCCCTGGGTTGCCCTCCTGATCAGCCCGTTCATCTACGGGACGGTATTCCTCATCGCGTTGCTCGCGTTGTTAGTCTCGGTCTGGCTCGACCGCAACGACTCCGTCTCCGGGTTCGAGTATCCCCTGGCGGGCATCGGGAGCGTCATCTTACTCGCTACCCTGGCGTTTCTGGGGTACTTTACCGTGACACAGGACCAGGCGAGCTTCCATCCAGCCGTCTCGATCATCACCCTCGTTGGCGCGACGATCGTGACGGCGCTCACCTACGTGGCGATTACGAAACTCGCCCCCGACCTTCACCGTGGGACAGGGCTCATGGGTGCTGTCGTCATCTGGGCACACAGCGTCGACGGCATCGCGAACGTGCTGGGCCTCGACTGGGCAGGACTCTTCGGATTGAGCTACGAGCCAAAACATCCGATCAACGAGTTCATCGTCAATGCGACAGGCTCCATCTTGCCTTCCTCGGTCGTGGACGTCACCGGTGCCGCGTGGCCGTTCTTGCTGGTGAAAGTCGCCGCTGCCGTGTTCATCATCTGGGTGTTCGACGAGACCATCTTCGAGGAGAGCCCACGGTATGCGATCTTGCTCATGATCACCGTCGTCGCCGTTGGACTCGGTCCCGGAACACGTGACATGCTTCGGGCGACGTTTGGCATTTAATTTCCCGGCCACCTCGGAATATTTGTCTCGAGCAGCAACCGATTCTAGAATCCCGGCCCGGCACGCCGCCACAACTCGTTGAACTCCGAAGCTAACTCCTCGGCGATGGTTTCATCACGGAAGTTGACTAACGCGAGTAACTCCTCAGCGCTGATCGGGTCGAGCACCTCCACACACACTTCTCGGTCGTCGATGACGATGAACCGCTGGTGAGGATCGATATCGGTCCCCCGGATTCGAACGCCTGCACCCCGCAACCGCTCGAGCGAAGTCGTCACGTGTTCGAACTCGGTGCCGAGGAGTTGGACACGGATGCCGGCCGCAGCGCGGTCACACAGTTCGTCGACGAACGCCTCCCGAATGTCTGCCTGGATCGCGACATCATCGACCAGGATCTGGATGGACGAGGACGCGGACGAAAACCGCTCGAGAAGCAAATCCCGCGCCGCCTTATCGTGGAAGGCGCTCGTGGCGAACTGTTCGTTGTGCTCCTGGTCGCTCACCTCGGTGAGGGCCTGGCGAACGCTCGAGGCAGTCCGTTCGTACTCACTCCGTTTGGTCTCGAGTTCACTCTGGCGTCGCTCGAGTAGCCGGTCGATGGCAATCGCTGGGTCGACGTGGGTATAGGTCCGCGGACGGCCATCGTCGGCGCGGACGACCGCCCGGTCGACGAGTGAGTTCAGTACGTCGTAGACGCGTCCAAGTGGCACGTCGGCCTCGGACGCCACCTCATCAGCCGTTAGGACGCCGTGTTTGACGAGAGCGGCATACGCCCGTGCTTCGTAACTCGAGAGACCAAGCGTCGTTAGCTGGTCGTAATACTCTGCTGTCATACATCCCTGGTACCGTGAACCATACACTCGATATATTATTCATTGAAATAAAGGTGTTGAAAGAGGAACTGGTTGTGGTGATGTGAACCATTGGGCCATGGCACTTCCTCGAGGGCCACCGGAACGTCATTGTGCCATTTCGGGTCGTGATCGATGTACTGGTTTCCTACCGTGGCGGGACATACAGTGGGTGCATTTCGAGCAGCACGTCCGTCAATTCGGGGCGTCCCGATCGGACGCTTCGATCGCACTAGAGTCGTCAGCTTCGAGTCCTTCACACGGTCGATAGCGGGTTATTCCAGTCGCTAAAACTCCCCTCGAGCATCGTCTCCCGTTGACACTCGACGTATCGCCGCTGCATGGTGTCGAGAGCGTCGGAGAGTGAGGCCCCATTTTCAACCTCGCTCGTGACGAGCGCATGTTTCCAGCGAGCCGGAGTCCGGCGCTGTCGCACCCGTTGTTCGAGGGGAGAGAGGTACGACGCGATTTCGTCCGATGAAAGCCCACGACTCGAGAGCCCGTCTGCAGCGTGAGCGAACAGGTCTTCGGCGATGGTCTCGAGAGCCGTCGTCGGCTGGCCGTCGTTCGTAATCCACTCGAGGTCCGTCTCGAGGCCGTCCCGCATGGCGTTATAAAAGTTCGACCGGGCATGTTCCCAGTCGAGGTCGTAGACGGGGTGCTCGAGGCTCGGTAGACTCTCCATCAGCCCGGCGAACATCGCGAGGAAGGCAACGGAGTCGCGGATCGTCGGTTGGGCGGGGATCGGACGAAACTCGATTCGGGCGTTCGCGGCCGAGCGCGTGGGCCCGTCGAACACCGGCCGGACCCACCGCCAGTACGTCCCGTGTTTCCGGCGAAAGTGGGCGAACTGGTCGTCGAAGCGGTCGCCACGCTCGACGGGCATCGGGACAAGAGTGTCGTCAGTCGCGATCCGTTTGACGGCCTCCTCGACGCTCTCGATGTCGCGGGGAAATCGAACCTTGCCAGGACCCGTCGTCGGGTCGTTCAGCACCGTTTCGAAAACACTGATCCGATGTTCCATCCACGCATCCTGAACGATTTCGGCTGCCGTCACGTCGTCGTCGTAGCAATCAGCCGGGAAAAACGGGGCATTACAGCCGAGGGCGAGCATCGGGCCAGCAATCCGGAGGGCGTAGGTGAAGTACGTCGGCAGGTCGGGGGCGTGCGGTACCTGATAGTGCGGTTGGATCGACGTGATTAGACTCTCCGGCATGACCGTCTCGGCCTCCATGGAGACGTGTGGGCAGTCGAGTAGTTTGCCCGCGGCGTCGGCACGATCCGTGTTAGCCATGGCATGATAGCGAGCGGTGTCACTCATATTCGTCGCCAGCGTCACGGTTCGCTTGGTGTCACCGAGGGGCCGGTTGATACAATCAGTCAGGTACGCTGTAGCCCGTTCACCTGCCGGTGGAATCGTCCACATACCATCACTGATCAACTCCATGCCTTCGGCGTTAGCGACGTCCCGTGCTGCCCGAAACTGGGCTCGAATCTCTGCTTCCTGTGCGCGGAGTCCATCCCGGTTGAGCGGCTGTGGGCTCGTCGTCATCTCCGCATTGTGTAGCCCGAGTTCCTTCTCGAATCCCATGAGCTCGAGGAGCCGTCTGGGAACACGCTTGAGCGCTGCTGTGTCGCGATCGACGGCATAAAACTCGTATTCGAAACCGACGATTGCCTGCGGATTGTCGAACGCCCCGTCCTCGAGTGTCTCGACGATCACCTCCGCTTCTTCGATGGCTTGCTGGCGGAACGTCTCAGCGTTAGTCGCGAGAATCGTCTCGAGTCGTGCCGTCAGTTCCTCGGCGCCCATGGCCTCGAGTGCAGCCCCCACGGTGTTAAACCCAGGCTTTTGGAGAGGAGCGGACGACAGGCGTCGGGAATGGGGAGAACATTTTTGAGGCGGTTACCCTCATATATCACATGGAACAGTTCGATAAATTCGTCTCCTCGGCGACCTTACGCGAGGAAAACACCTCGATCAAGCAGTATCAGAACACCGTCGGTCTGACCTGTCCCGCGTGTGAGGAACCCTTCGACGACATGGTCGTCTGTAAGGACGAACATACCAGCCTGAACCAGACGATCCCACTCGATATCTGTACCGCCGTCGAAGACGGCAAGCCGGTGCTCTTCACACACAAACCCTGACCAGTATCGCGTCTCGAATCCCTTAAGCGTCCGCTCACGACTTCTTCTGACGATGGAGTTCGCCACGTTCGCCGACCACTGTGTCACGATCGAGGAGGAGTCGGCTGATCTCGAGATCACCGCACTCCTGGCTGATCTGTGTGTTGCGGCCGGATCGGAAGACGGTCGCGACAGCGATCGTGACCTCGAGTGCGTCGTCAGATTCGTCCAGGGCCGTGTCTTCCCCGCGTGGGACGCCCGCAAGCTCGACATCGGCCCACGAACCTGCTACGAGGCAATCGCGAGAGCCGCCGGTCCGAACGTCGACGCTGACGCGGTCGAACGCGAAGTTGCCGAGGTCGGTGAGGTCGGCACCGTCGCTGCTGGCTACGAGTTCGGGGGCCAGCAGGGCCTCGGCGCGTTCGGTGTTGGCGGCGGCCACGAGAGCCACACCGTGGGCGCCGTGTTCGACACCCTCGAGCGCCTCGCCCACACTGACGGTGACGGCAGCCACGACACCAAAGTGGATCTCCTCTTTTCGCTGTTCAACCGGGCCTCACCCACGGAGGCACGCTACCTGGCCCGACTCGTGCTCGGCGAGATGCGTATCGGCGTCGGCGAGGGAACTGTCCGAGACGCGATCGCGGCGGCGTTTTCGGTCCCCGTCGAAACCGTCGAGCGCGCCGTCCAGGTGACGAACGATTACGGCCACGTGGCAGTGGTTGCCCACGAGGACGGAAGCGACGGCCTCGAGGGGCTCTCACTCGAGGTCGGCCGACCCGTACAGGCGATGCTCGCACAGGCCGGGACGGTGACCGACGCACTCGAGGCCTGGGATCGGGTGGCTGTCGAGTGGAAGTTCGATGGCGCCCGCGTTCAAGTACATCACGTCCCCGGCGAACTCACTCTCGTGTTCTCGCGAAACATGGAGGACGTGACCGATGCCTTACCGGAAGTCGTCGAGACCGTCGAATCGACGCTCGAGTGTCCAGCCATCCTGGATGGTGAGGTAGTCGCCGTCGACGACGATGGCTCGCCACTGGCGTTCCAGGAAGTCCTTCGGCGCTTCCGACGGAAACACGACGTGGAAAAAGCTCGGGAGGCAGTCACCGTCCGCCCGGTGTTTTTCGACTGCCTTCACGCCGACGGGGAGGATCTCCTGGAAACGCCGCTCGAGACACGGCACGACCGGATGGAGGCGGTTCTCGGTGGTTCCACTGGGGAATACAGCGACGTCTCTACAGGCGAGCAACCGAATTGGGACGAGGCTGACGCGGCTACGACGAGCCACGCCTGTGGCCAGTTGTGGCTCACGGACGATCCAGACCGAATCGAGGCCATCGATGCCAGGGCTCTCGAGGCCGGCCACGAGGGGATCATGCTCAAAGACCCTACCTCGACGTACACTCCGGGCAGACGAGGCCAACACTGGCTCAAACGAAAGCCGGACGTCGACACCCTCGATTGTGTCGTGACGGGAGCCGAGTGGGGAGAGGGCCGGCGCGCGACCTATCTGGGAACGTTCGTGATCAGCGTCACCGACGGCGATGACTATCTCCCCATCGGAAAGGTCGCGACCGGCATCACCGACGAGACGCTCGTTGAACTGACCGAACTGCTCGAGCCACATATCGTCGCCGAGGATGGGAAAACCGTCGACATCGAGCCAGCAGTCGTCTTCGAGGTTGGGTACGAGGAAATCCAGCCCTCCCCAACCTACGAATCCGGCTTTGCCCTGCGGTTCCCCCGATTCGTGAGCGTGAGAAGTGACACCGATCTCGAGGGCGTCGACTCACTCGAGCGAGTGAAACGACTCCACGACAGGTGAGTAGACGATGAAAGTGGGGGTTTCGGACACCTAGAGCAGGGTACCGACGGTGTAGAATCCGGCAAGCACGATCGCCGCGATGATACCGACGCGGACTGCAATTTTGATCGCGAATTTCAGTGCTGTAACGACGACAGCGAAAATCGCAAGCGCGGCGAGCGCCATGAGAATCGGGGAACTGGTAATTGGATCGAGCATAGCTACCATCGTGTACCCAGACTACCTAATTGTTCCGGATACTGTGATTGTCCTAGAATGAAATGGCTCTATGGCCCCGCCCGAAACACGTCGCTCGAGCAGTCGCCCTCTCCAGGTGGACTGTCCGGAGTAAAAGAGAAAAACAGCAGACTGCGTGACTTTCAACTGCCTTCTCGTCACTTTCAGTTCGCTCTGAAAATCATTAAGACAGTGCCCTGCATAGTGTCTGACAACCGCGGAACGGGCCGTCTCGGCCCACCCCGTGATCGAACCGAAACCGAAGAGTGGACACTATGCAAATTCAGTTGCAGTACTGAAAGTCAGACAGGACAGATTTATAGGGTTGGCAGCATACCAACCCGTCGTTACAACGCATGGACCGGAACACACCCCACATGACCGAAATCGCCAGCAGGCAACGACGAACCGACGAGGTGTCGCGCGCATGAGCCAGCCAGAGCTTACCGCAGACGAACTCACTTTACCGATCAAACGGACGGACGGTGAGACCCTCGAGGAGCGGATGACGGCAAATGCCTATCACAACATTTTGCCCGCACGCTATCTCCGCAAGGACGCCGAGGGCGAACTCGTCGAGACACAGGAGGAACTGTTCAAGCGGATTGGGAAGAACATCGCGCTCGCTGAGGCCGTCTACGAAGCCGAAAAACAGGGTCTCGAGATCACCGTCACTCCGGAGCAACTCAAGCCAGGACACCCACGACGTGACGAACTCGCCGCGGAGGTCTTCGGCGAGGGGACGACCGTCGACGACCACATCGAAACCGCCCTCACGGAACTGAACGTCAACAAATTCGCGTACGATACCGTCGTCCCAGAACTGCCCGATGTGGTCCGTGAGCACGTCGAAGACGTCGCGGACACCTTCATCGAGGGCATGGAGTCCCTCTCGTTTATGCCGAATTCACCGACGTTGATGAACGCCGGTGACGAACTCCAGCAGCTGTCGGCCTGTTTCGTCATGAGTCCCGAGGACGACCTCGGAAACATCCACGAAACCGCCAAGAAAGCCGCCGAAGTGTTCCAGTCGGGCGGCGGCGTCGGCTACGGCTTCTGGCAACTGCGCCCGTTCGGTGACTCCGTTGGCTCGACAGGCGGCATCGCCTCCGGTCCGATCACCTTCATGCGTACCTACGACCAGTTGTGTGAAACCATCGCCCAGGGTGGCACCCGCCGTGGCGCACAGATGGGAATCATGCGCGTGAGCCATCCTGACGTCATCGAGTTCATCCACGCGAAAAACAAAGACGTCTCGCTCGCTCACACCCTGCGTCTCAACGATCCGGACGACTACACCTACACCACCTTCTCGGAGGCACTCGAGGAGGCCCGCGAACTCATCGACGAGGATGGAAAAGTCCCAAAACACCTTCGCAATGCTGTCGAGGGTCACCTCTCGAACTTCAATATCAGCGTCGGTGTCACCGACGACTTCATGGAGGCGCTTCAGAACGGTGAGGAGTACACGTTCACCAACCCGCGAACGGAAGAGCCCCACATCGCGACCGAAGAGACCAAAGAGATGTACGGTCGGTACGACCTCGGCGAGTACGTCGAGGTTGGGGAGGAACTGTCTATTCCCGCCGAACTCGTCTGGGAACGCATCGTCGAGGGGGCACACGAGAACGGCGAACCCGGCGTCATCTACCTCGAGCGCGTGAACAAGGAGCACTCGTTCGACATCGAGAAACATCCAGATCACCGGATTCTGGCAACAAACCCCTGCG
Organism: Natrialbaceae archaeon; assembly: GCA_003552325.1. Taxonomy (GTDB): domain Archaea; phylum Halobacteriota; class Halobacteria; order Halobacteriales; family Natrialbaceae; genus Natronosalvus. The sequence continues at coordinate 8,100 of PUKM01000123.1, forward strand.
GCGAACAGCCTCTCGAGGAGTTCGAGGCCTGCAACCTCGGGCACATTAACCTCTCGACGCTCGCCGATTTCGACGCACCCGACTGGCGCGTCTGGTCGGCCGAACACGCCGACGAGTACGACAGCCACGAGGATGCCGTCGCGGTGTTCCTCGAGGAGGCTATCGACTTCGAGGAGTTCGACGAGCGTATCGCGTATGGCACCCGATTCCTCGAGAACGTCGTCACGATGTCCGATTTCCCCGTCGAGGAAATCGAAGAGACCGTCCGCAACATGCGCAAAATCGGGCTGGGTATCATGGGTCTCGCCCAGTTGTATATCCAACTTGGCATCAAATACGGCTCCGAAGAGGGCAACGAAGTTGCCCGCCAGTTGATGACCCACATCAACCACGAGGCGAAGGCGACGAGCCACGAACTTGCGAACGAACGCGGCACCTTCAACGAGTGGGACGACTCGAAGTACGCCGACCCGCTCGAGTACCGCGAGTGGTTCGAACACCAGACCGGCGAGAGCGCCGACGACTGGGCTGAGGGCTTCCCTATCCGGAACCACAACGTGACAACCATCGCGCCGACGGGGACGACGAGTATGGTCGGCAACACCACCGGTGGCTGTGAGCCGATCTACAACGTCGCCTACTACAAGAACGTCACCGACGACGTCCAGGGCGACGAGATGCTCGTCGAGTTCGACGATTACTTCCTGCGTACCCTCGAGGCGAACGACATCGACGTCGAAGCTGCCAAACGGGAGGCACAGGAACAGATGGCGACCAACCAGTTCGACGGCGTCGAGGGCCTCGAGACGGTCCCGGACGCCATCGGTGAACTGTTCGTCATCACCGCTGACCTCTCGGCGAAAGATCACGCGGCCGTCCAGTGTGCCTGTCAAGAGGGCGTCGACTCCGCCATCTCGAAGACCGTCAACGCCCCCAACGACTCCACGCTCGAGGACGCAAAAGAGGTCTTCGAGTGGGTCTACGAACACGGTGGCAAAGGCGTCACCTACTATCGTGACGGCACCCGAACCAAACAGGTCCTGACCACGCGCGCGGACAACACCGAGTTCGCCGACGAGACCGAAGCCGCTGAGGCCCTGGTCGAACAGATCGACGATATCTTCGGCGGTCTCGAGCAGTTCCTCGAGCACGACGACGTCCGTGATGTGCTGGAAGCCGATCTTCCAGCGAACGTCGATGGTGGAGCGGACTCTCGAGAACCGGTCACCGTGGATTTCGCCGAAAAACGTGAACGGCCGGACGCCCTCCAGGGTGTCAGCCAGCGCATCGACACCGGCTACGGGAAAGTCTACGTGACGATCAACGAGGATCCCGAGACGGGCCAGCCGTTCGAACTCTTCGCGAACATCGGTCACTCCGGTGGCTTCACCAACTCGTTCACTGAGGCACTCGCAAAGGTCATTTCCACCTCGCTGCGCTCGGGCGTCGATCCCGAGGAAGTCGTCGACGAACTCTGTGGCACCCGCAGTCCGAAAGTCGCCTGGGACAAAGGCGAACAGATCCAGTCGATCCCGGACGCCATCGGCACCGCCATGCGTCGGTATCTCGACAACGAGATTGACAAACCGTACCCGAAACAACAGACTCTCGAGGAATCTGCCGACGCCGACGCTGAGGGCCAGGTTGACCTCGAGTACGACGGCCCCGAGACCGACGGTGGCGCAACAGCAGCCGATGGACAGGACGCCACACAGGACCTCATCGACGCCGGGGAGTCCCCGGAGTGTCCGTCCTGTGGATCGCTCTCGCTGTACTTCTCCGAGGGCTGTAAGACGTGTGAGTCGTGTGGCTGGTCGGAGTGCTGAGCAGGTAGGCGCACTCGCCACGAACTGACTGAAACTGTTTTCACCACCTGCGGACGATTCAGAACCGACCGACAACGGGAGACAGATGACAACGAACCATCCGCACTCGAGCGACGATCGACCCACCGCAGCCAGCAACGGCGGGCCGAGCTGTCCGTACTGTGAGGCACACCTGTACAAACGCCACTGTAAGTACGTCTGTCCCCAACACGGGGTCGTCTACGACTGTTCTGACCCGTTTCGGTAGGGCCACCGGTTACTCGAGAGGTGTGTTCGACGCGCTCCCTCGGTCCCGTTCAGTCTCGGTTTCGGATTGCGTTCGCCACCGATCGTACGCTCGAGGCACGAACAGGGCCACTGCTCCGGCCGTACAGACGAGCGCGAGCGGGAGTGCGTACTGGCCCAACCCCTCCGGCGACAACACGTCCGCGCTGAGGGAAGCCACGGAGGCCCCGACGACGACCGCCGCGATCGTCCACGGGAGTTCACCCACGAGCGTGCCGGCGAGAAACGGTCGGAGCCGAACACCACTGACTGCCGCCGCACACGTCGCCACGTCGGATGGGATGGGGGCCAATCGCGAGGCGATTACCCCCCGAAACGGGCCTGCGGTTTCGTAGTACCGACAGATCACGTCGTGGCTCCGCTCGAGGTAGTGTTCGAGGGGAATCGATGAGTCGGGTTTTCCTTTCGTTCCGGGCCCAACGAGCCACCGGCTGACGAAGTAGACGGGCAGGATCGAACCGGCGATACCGACCAGCGCGATTGGAACGCCGAGAGCAACGCCGTATCCATAGCCCACGACGATTGCAAGCGGCGTCGTCGGCCAGGCAAAGAGCGGCCGGACGGTATAGAGACCGACGACCACCACGCCGAACCACACGGGGTCCGCCGTCACCGCCTCGAGCACCTCGAGTGCGGCTGCCGGGGAGACGAGCAGGCTGGCCAGGACGATGAGGCCGACCAGCGTCGTCCCGATGAGGGCGCGGACGGGAAGCGAGAGAGACGGAGACATCGGTATCGGCTACCGCCGCGTTCGGACTGGGGGGTTGAAACCTTTGTGTCTCGATACCTGCGTCAGAACGCTTATCACCGTTCACCGGACAGTGGTGGGCAATGGAGAGTGACGACCGTGTCGAACTCGGACTCGCCCTCCTCGAGCGTCTCGAACACGATACGCTTCCACTTCCCGACGTGATCGACCGAATCGAGACGATCACGACGAACCCGACACTCACTCGGACGATCCTCGATGAGGCGGAACTCCGTGGCATCATCGACCGGGAAGAGGGGGTCGTCCGCGTGCGCAGTGGAGCGTACGTTCGATTCGACGAGCAGGTGGTGACGAAAGAGGGGGAGTTCACCTGCCGTCGATGTGGCTCGGGGCTCTCGACTGGTCACTTCATCCGACTCGAGGCCGGCGAAATCGGGCCGTTTGGCTCGTCGTGTATCCGGAAAGTGACCGGCAGGGAGTAGGCGTTACCGTCCCTGGCGAAGTTCGGCGATCAACTGTTCGATCGTCGCCTGCTGGGCCTCGAGTTGGTCGTTCTGGGCTTCGATGACCGCCTCGAGGGCGTCGAGGCGCTCGAGAATCGCGTCGGTCCCGTGACTCGCCGGTTCCGTCTCTGGCCGTTCCGTTCGGTTAGCGTCGACTTGCCTGACTGGAGTCCCGGCTGCTGGTGATGACTGCACCTGCTGGTCACTCGAGGCTGACGTGGGTTCTGTGAGCCCACCCGTCGCTGTTGTGCTATCCGGTGGTTGACTATCCGTTACCACGGTTTCGCCACCCTCGGCCCGGCTAGAGTCGGTCTCCTCGAGAACTGGTGGATTTGCATCGAGTGGATCGACACCGGGCCCGAAGTCGACTGTCGATGTCGACGCCTCGCGTTCGTCCTCCTCGGGCTCGAGCAACGCGTTGAGCTCCCCAA
>PUKM01000081.1 GCA_003552325.1 Natrialbaceae archaeon
CCCTTTTTGCCTGCGACAGCAGGTGCACTTGCAAGGGTGAGTCCGCCGAGACCGGCTACAGCGAGAGCGCTGGTGCGAATGAGGGTCCGTCGGCTTATTCGGTCCGATTCTGTGTGTGGCTGTGTGTCGTGTGACATACACCGACATTCATTTCGACATTATTTATTGTTGGGGTTTCTGTCATAGGGTGGTACGATTATTCTGAACACACTCGAGATTTAGAAAGGCGACTACGTGACACGTCACTGACTCACAGTGACGAGCCAACCCAGGGACTTTATACCACCTGGGTGTGTAGTTTCACTTAGCGAAACCCGCGGGCAAGTGCGTTTGCGTGGTGTAACGGCGGCCTCGCCGTCGTTCCGCCCGGAATCGATCCCAGACGCATAGCGGGACTGTGGCCGACGCGACACACGCGTGCTGGCGTACCCGGGAGTCCGTGGACCGTTTCGATGAGTGCTCGGCGCTCAGTATACAACCATGGAAATCGAAATTGCAACCATTGGCGGTTACGAGGAAGTTGGACGGCAGATGACTGCCGTGAGAGCCGGAAACGACGTCGTTATCTTCGACATGGGATTGAACCTTTCACAGGTCCTCATCCACGATAACGTCGAAACCGAACGGATGCACAGTCTCGACCTGATCGACATGGGTGCGATCCCTGACGACCGCGTCATGTCCGATCTCGAGGGTGACGTGCAGGCTATCGTCCCGACGCACGGTCACTTAGACCACATCGGAGCGATCTCGAAACTCGCCCACCGATACAACGCACCGATCGTCGCGACCCCGTTCACCATCGAACTCGTCAGACAGCAGATCGAAGGCGAACAGAAGTTCGGCGTCGAGAACGATCTCGTGAAGATGGACGCTGGCGACTCGATGACGATCGGTGACCACGGCGTCGAACTCGAGTTCGTCAACGTTACTCACTCGATCATCGACGCGATCAACCCCGTCCTCCACACGCCGGAGGGTGCCATCGTCTACGGCCTCGACAAGCGGATGGATCACACGCCGGTGCTCGGTGACCCAATCGATATGAAACGCTTCCGTGAGATCGGTCGCGAGGGCGAGGGTGTCCTCTGTTACATCGAGGACTGTACCAACGCGAACAAAGGCGGCCGGACCCCGTCCGAGAACGTCGCTCGCGAACACCTCCGTGACGTGCTCTACAGCATGGAAGATTACGACGGAGGGATCGTCGCGACGACCTTCTCGAGTCACATCGCGCGTGTGAAGTCGCTGGTCGAGTTCGCCGACGACATCGGCCGACAGCCAGTGTTGCTCGGGCGTTCGATGGAGAAGTATTCGGGAACGGCAGAGCGACTCGACTTCGTCGACTTCCCCTCGGACCTTGGTATGTTCGGCCACCGGAAATCCGTCGACCGAACGTTCAAACGGATCATGAACGAGGGCAAAGAGGACTTCTTGCCGGTCGTCACTGGTCACCAGGGTGAGCCTCGAGCGATGCTCACTCGGATGGCTCGTGGTGAGACGCCGTACGAACTGGACGACGGTGACAAAGTCGTCTTCTCCGCTCGGGTGATTCCCGAGCCAACGAACGAAGGACAGCGCTACCAGGCCGAGAAACTCCTCGGGATGCAGGGTGCACGCGTCTACGACGACATCCACGTTTCGGGCCACCTCAATCAGGAAGGCCACTACAAGATGCTCGACGCGCTCCAACCACAGCACATCATCCCGGCCCACCAGGACCTCAAGGGCCTCTCGGGATACGTCAAACTCTGTGAGAGCGAAGGGTACCGGATGGGTCGTGACGTCCACGTGTCCCGGAACGGCAACCTGATCCAGCTTGTCGACTAACATGACATCTCCGGAGGCACGCGAAGCGGCGGTGCTCGAGGCAGTCGGCGAGCGACGCGAACTGGTCAACGAGGCGATTCCAGAGGAGTTGCCTATCCGACGACCGGAACGGCTGTACGAAGCCTCTCGATATCTGCTCGACGCCGGTGGCAAGCGGCTTCGCCCGACGGTGTTGCTCGCAGCGGCCGAGGCACTCGCTGACGTCGAGACGCTGTCGACGCCTTATCGTGAGTTCCCCTCGCTGAACGATTCCACGGTCGACATGATGGCCGCCGCCGTGAGCGTCGAAGTCATCCAGTCGTTCACCCTGATCCACGACGACATCATGGACGATGATGACCTTCGACGGGGCGTTCCTGCCGTTCACAAGGCCTACGACCTCGAAACCGCAATTCTTGCCGGAGACACGCTCTACTCGAAGGCGTTCGAAATCATGCTCGAGACGGGAGCCGACCACGAACGAATGGTGCAGGCGCTCGATATCCTCGCGAGAACGTGTACGAAGATTTGTGAGGGCCAGTCACTCGACGTCAGTTTCGAAGAGCGCGACGACGTGACGACCGAGGAGTACCTCGAGATGGTCGAACAGAAAACTGCCGTGCTCTATGCGGCGGCCGCCTGCCTGCCCGCGATACTGATGGGGGCCGACCAGGATGTCGTCGACGCCTTGTATGGCTACGGACTCGACGTCGGTCGGGCCTTCCAGATTCACGATGACGTCCTCGACTTGACCGTCCCCAGTGAAAAGTTGGGCAAACAACGCGGGAGTGACCTGGTCGAACACAAACAGACCCTGATCACCGTCCATGCACGGAGTCACGGCGTTGATATCGAATCACTCGTCGATACGACCGATGTCGACGACGTCACCGAGGCCGAAATCGATGACGCCGTCGCCGTCCTCGAGGAAGCGGGCTCGATCGACTTCGCGAACGAGACGGCTCGAGAACTCGTTGACCGTGGCAAAGAACGGCTCGAGGTGCTGCCTGAGAACGATGCCCGCACGCTGTTGTTCCAGGTCGCTGATTATCTGATCGAGCGGGGCTACTGAGGCGTCCTCGGGGCAGTCGTCTCGGGTCGACTCACCGTTCGATACCGGACTTGACTCACGTCTCGATATCGAACGGGACGTTTCGACCCATAGCGCCCAGTGAAGGTATGCACAGAGACCGATTCTAGCCCTCTCGTCGCCAACTTCCTCGACTCGAGCAACGGGTTCACAGGATGGGCGCTGAGACGGCCTGGCTCGAGACAAACAACGACGGCGAACACTGGCTGTGGGTGCAGATCTCGAACTCGGTTGTGTACGAAGCGGACCTCGACGGCGACGACAAGTTGATCGGGGCGGGTTGTGCGTGTTCATACCGCCTGGGTGCTCGAACGGGCGTGACTGTACGAAACGACGGACCGGGGTTGTTTTCAACGGGCGGATGAAAGCAACAGGCAATAGCTATGGACGATGAGTTACGTTCCCGCGTCGAGCGCGAGGCCGAAAAGCACGCGCTGTTGAACGCGGTCAAACACGAGAGTGAGGCGAATGTAGGGGCCGTCATGGGTCCGCTGATGGGTGACAATCCGGCCTTCCGTGAACACGCTGATGCGGTTCCCGGCGTCGTCGGTGGTGTCGTCGCACGGGTTAACGACCTCGATCACGAAGCGCGACGCGCCCGACTCGAGGAACTCGCACCCGAGGAGTTGGCGGCGATGGAGGCCGACGACGAGGAGGACGAACACGACCTTCCGGGACTTCCGAACGCCGACGAGTACGACCAGATTCGGATGCGGTGTGCCCCGAACCCGAACGGTCCCTGGCACATCGGCCACGCACGCATGCCGGCAGTCATTGGAACCTACAAGCAGCGCTACGATGGCTGGTTCTGCGTCCGATTCGACGACACCGACCCCGAGACGAAACGCCCAGACCTCGACGCCTACGACGCCATCCTCGAGGATCTTTCCTACCTTGGCTTCGAGGCGGACGAGGTCTATACCGCGAGTGACCGGCTGGAAATCTACTACGACCACGCCCGTCGACTCATCGACGCTGGGGGTGCCTACACCTGTTCGTGCAGTGGAGAGGAGTTTTCGGCGTTGAAAAACTCGGGGAAGCCTTGTCCACACCGGGACAAATCGACGGAGACGATCCACGACGAGTTCGAGGACATGATCGCAGGGGTCTACGACAGCGGTGAGATGGTCCTCCGCGTCAAAACCGACATCGAACACAAGAACCCCGCGCTACGTGACTGGGTTGCCTTCCGAATGGTCGATACCCCTCACCCTCGTGAACCCGCTGCGGACTACCGATGCTGGCCCATGCTCGACTTTCAGTCAGGTGTCGACGACCACATCGTGGGCGTGACCCACATTATTCGTGGGATCGACCTCCAGGATTCAGCAAAACGCCAGCGGTTCGTCTACGACTACTTCGACTGGGAGTACCCCGAAGTCATCCACTGGGGCCACGTCCAACTCGATGAATACGATGTGAAAATGAGTACGTCGACGCTGGGAACGCTCATCGAAGCCGGTGACCTCGACGGCTGGGATGACCCACGAGCGCCGACGCTTCAGAGTCTGCGTCGGCGGGGAATCGAGGGTGAAGCCATTACCGAGGCGATGGTCCAGCTCGGCACCTCGACCAGCGACGTCGACCTGGCCATGAGCTCGATTTATGCCACCAACCGCAACCTGATCGACGAGGAAACCGATCGGCGATTTTACGTCCGTGAGGGTGTCGAAGTCGGTCTCGCCGGCTCTCCGCCCGGGGAGGCGAACCCACCACTCCACCCAAACCACGAAGATCGTGGTGTTCGTCATATTCCAGTCGGGGACGCTGTCTTCCTCGAGCAGGATGATCTCCCCGCTCGAGAGACACGCATCTGGCTCAAGGGGTTGGGATGTTTCCACTATACCCGAGACGTCCTGCAGTACACGGGCGATCCAATCGACGTCGTTCGTGATGGCGACGTCGACGTCGTCCACTGGGTTCCTGCAGCCGAGAGCGTCTCCCTCACCCTCCGAACGCCCGACGGCGACGTGACGGGCTGGGCAGAACCCGAAGTGGGCTCACTCGAGCCAGGCGCACTCGTGCAGTTCGAACGTGTCGGCTTTGCCAGGATAGATGCCGTCGACGCCGGCGGTACCGATCACGCTACTGACGCCTCAGTCGTTGCCTACTACACCCACGACTGACGCTGTCGGCTGTACGTCGGTTATGATTCTCGTCTCCCCGGGTGGCGAGAATTTGTCCACAGTTACTGCCAACAGTATTAGCTGCCGGTCAGTTCAGAGCCACTGTCGGGGTCCGGGTCAGCAACGACCCCGTCCTGTCGTCCGAGCACTCGAGCATGGGGTGCACAGACGTGTTTGTTCGCCGCCCATGGGATGTGTAGTTCGACGACGGCGCGTCGGGTACACTCGGGTTCAGCACACTCCATTACCAGTCACCTTCATGGGACACACGCACAAGGATTTCGGTGATGACCGGCGGTTAGAAGACGAAGATAGCGATGAGAAACCCACCGAGGATGGTCGTCGTCAACAGCACCTGAACTACTGTCGAGGCGAGCACGCCAATCGTCGTGTACCACGCCGCGGTGAGACTGGCGTCGACGTCATTGCCTTCGTACCACTCGAGGACGAAGACAGTCCCAAAGAGACCGACGAGGAGCCCGACGGGACCGCTCACGAGCATGAGGGCGATCCCGACGGCGGCTGCGATTGCCGTGGTTCGCCAGGATGCACCGCCGGCGCGGGCCGCGATCGATCCGGCGAAGAATTCAGCAAAGAGCGTCAGGAGGGCGAGGCCGGTCAACACGGTGAGTGCGATGAGTCCTGGTTCGGTAAACCCGGAATTCCACCAGTAGAGGTAAAGTCCCGAGAGTGAGAGCAGTCCGCCGGGAACGAGTGGCACAATGGTGCCGACGATTCCCGCTACCAACAACCCAATGGCGAGGACCGTCAAAACGTCGACCATACCTGACACTGGGTATCCAGCCGAAAAGTCGTAGCGGTCGCTCATCGATGCGCTCGGTATCATTATATCGCTCTCGGAGAAAGCGGACGTATGACGACTGCTCGAGGGGCGATAATTGTCGGCGCGTCCTCCGGAATCGGCAAGTCACTGGCCCACGAACTCGCTGGCGACGGCTACGAGATTGGACTGGCCGCACGACGGACGGACCGGCTCACACAGGTGGGAAACGAACTCCCAACGAAAGCCTACGTCGCGACGATGGACGTGACCGATACGGCCGACGCCCGAGCGGGATTCGACGAGCTTCTCGAGGCCATGCCGCCGGTCGATATCGTCGTGCTAAACGCGGGAGTGGGCTCGGCAAACGAATCCCTCGAGTGGGAGCCCACGCGAGAAACGATCGACGTCAACGTGCGCGGGTTCTGTGCACTCGCCACGGCCGCAATCGCCCACTTCGAATCCCGCCAGGACGTCTCGAGTGACCTCGATGGGCAGCTGGTGGGTATCTCATCGGTGGCCGCTCGATTCGGCAATCCGAGCACCCCCACGTACAACGCATCGAAGGCGTTCGTCTCGACGTATCTCGAGGGGCTTCGCCATCGGCAGGCGACTCGGAATGCAAACGTGTCGATCACAACCGTCGAGCCGGGGTTCGTCGATACGGACCTCTTGCTCATGGATGACCCGTTCTGGGTCGCGAGCCCCGAGACGGCGGCCGCACAGATCGCGCGTGCCATCCACCGCAAGCGTGACCACGTTTACGTGACGCGGCGGTGGCGACTCGTTGCCTGGCTGTTTACGCTCCTTCCGGAGTCGATCCGCCGGCGAATGTTGACGTCTCGGTCCTAGCCGTTTTCGAGACCGAGGACCGCCGGACGCTCGAGTTCGAGTCCCCGCGTCTCCTCGTCGATCCTCATCCCGTCCTCGAGGTGGGTCCCGACGGCATCGCTGACGGCCCCGACGGTAACTGTCGGCCAGTCGCCGGTTTGTGTAAGCACCTCGTAGCCATCGTCGCTGACGAGAACCGTGTCTTCACTCTTGGCTCCCTGGACGGTCGGATTCCAGGCGTAGGCCATCGGTGTCCGGACGGAGCGCTCGAGCGTTGGTGTCCCAATCCACTCCCGACCGGCGAAGCCAGCGGCCCCGCCCTGGTGGTGAGCCTTCCACTCCCCGTCGTACCCCAGACCGGCATAGGCAGCCTGGATATCGGCGAAGACATCACCGGCGGTTCCATCGGTGCTCGCCGCAGCCTGGGTCGCCGCGAGTGCCGTGGTTTCGACGCGCGCGGCAGCGTGATGGCGCTCCCCGAGCCACGACGGCGGATCGAAGGCGACTGCCCGCGTGCAACTCGCGTGCAGTCCGTGCCGTTCGGTGGTGACGGAAACGAGGGCGTACTCGCCAAACGAGGTCGAGGTCGGCGTGTAGTGGCGAAACCGTTGTGCACGGGCGGCCCCGCCAACCAGGACGACGGGCGCTTCGATGTTTCGAGCGGCGAGTGACACGGTCAGGGCTGCCCGGACCTCGTCTTCTGCGTCATCGGGCTCGAGCTCGCGACAGACGGCTTCGACGGCCGCCGCTGTCTCACGACCCAGCCGTCGATAGCGTTCGATATCGGTCTCCGTCAACGGCTGGCGGAGGGCCGCGGGATCGATTTCCTCGAGTCCCGGTACCTCGATATCAGCGCCAGCGGGTTGACTCGCGGTGTCCGCGATGGCCGCCGGCAAGGACCCTTCGTACCAGTCGAACGACTGCTGTCGAACCGGGACCCCCTCGAGATCGGGGAGCTCTTCTTCGCGCAGTCGCTCGATTTCGATGTTGTCGGCCAGCAGGGTCACCTGTTCACCGTCGTAGCCGAGTGCCCCAACGCCCACCGGGCTCTCGCGGTCCACGACGTTTCGCCCGCCACTGAACCAGACAAACGAATTGGGCCTGGCGAACCAGACCGACGACAGTGCTCGAGTCTCGAGAAATCGATCCAGACGCTCGAGTTTGTGCATGCGAGGTGGTCGGCTCTCGTGGTCTTGAATCCGGCGAAACCACCTCTCTCTACTCGAGTGAACACGGACGATTCAAATACGGGCGTTCCTAAGCCCCATCTGAGAGCCCGTGTCTTACGATACGCAGTCATCAGACTCGTCCCGCTTACCGATCGATCTCGGTCCGGGGGCGTTCACTTCGTTGCTCACCATCACGGTCGCGTTAGTTGCCGGGACGATTATTCTCGGCGTCGCGGCACGCACGACTGGTTCCGGGCTAGCGTGTGATGCCAACTGGCCCGTCTGTGACGGTGGCTTCCTGAACTTGCTCCCGCAAGGCCAGCCCAGTTTTTGGGAGTGGATCCATCGCGTCATCGCCATGTTCGCCGGCTTCGCGATCATCGCGTCGGCTGTCGTCGCCATCTTCAGTGACTGGATCGACCGACGAGTCGCCGCACTCGTGACCGCAGGAATGATCTTGACACCGATTCAGGTCTACCTCGGTCGTGAAACCGTTCTGGCCTACGAACTCGCCGTATTGAACTTTCACTTCTGGACCGCTATCGTGATCTTCGTCCTGTTCGTGATCGCACTCGTATTGGTGTGGCAAGATCGACTCAGCGGTCGACACGTCGCGTTCGGGCTCGCCCTCGGAGCACTCACGGTTCCGGTTCAGGTGGTCTTGAGTCCCCTGTTCATCCAGCAGAACACGCCAACGACGCTCACGATTCAGATGGGTGTCTTGCTCACTCTCATCGCCGCCGTCGTCATGGCGAGTATGATCGGGCCCCGGCATCTCGAGTCACGGCTCACACTGGGCGCGATCGCTGGGGGCGTCGTCCTCACCCTCGCCACGCTCATCTTGAGCCGCGAAGCCGTCATGACCGTGTCTCCCGTCCTCGACCTCTTGTACGTGGTCGTGGCGTCCGTCCTGTTCGTCGTCCTGCTGGCCGGAGCGTGGCTTGTGAAGTCGAACGCGGTCGAGGCTCCGGCGAGCGTCCGAGAGCCAGTGGCTGAGTAACTCGAGTCCGTTATCCAACTGAGGTCACGACGAACATTGCGAGGATGGTTGCGCCGATTCCAAGTCCGAAGAGTAGATAGTTCGCAATCGGGTTTTTTGCCGGCGTGAGGTTCAGACTGAAGTGCGCTCGTGAGAGTGGCCAAAAGGGTGTGATCCCCATCGGGGTCAGGGCGTCTGCGAGCAGGTGAGAGCAGATCGAAAGGGTCGCAATGCCTGCAGTAAACCAGGCGAGCCTTGGGTCATATATATCCAGTGCCCCGAGGGAAAGAACGGTCATCCCACCGACGATGACGCCAACGAGGAGTGCAAACAGGAGCGTATGCGTCGGGCCGCGATGTGCGACGAACGGGATTCTCTGATCACAATCGGGGAGCGTCGAGAGCGAGACACAGAGGGCTGCGCCACCCACCGCGAGGAACTCGTCGCCGGTGAGTGCAACGACAGCGCCAACAGGTGCGTACGTCAGGAGTGCGACCCCGTAGTGACCAAGCTGGTACATCGAATCGTACCCACATCGAGACGTGCACGCAGTATAACCTTTCTGTCGTCGTGAAGTCACGGGTTCTCGTCGGCTGGACCAGAACGTTTTCGTGTCGGCCCACGTGGATGAGTCATGGCAGATACCGAGCCAATGACCCGCTTTCCAGTGCCTGAGATCGACGCACTCCCGGCAGACATCCGCGACCGAATCGAGGCTGAAACCGAACGCGCTGGATTCACCCCCAACGTGTTTCTGGCCTACGCGTACCACCCTGCACAGTTTCGTGCCTTCTTTGCGTATTACGACGCGCTCATCGAGGACACCGAACTCACCCGCCTCGAGATCGAGATGATCATCGTCGCCGTGAGTGGGGTGAACGACTGTTATTACTGTAACACGGCACACGGCGCACTCGTGAGACTCTACGGCGACGATCCGCTGCTGGCAGACCAACTCATTTCGAATTACCGAAACGCAGATGTGAGCGACCGACATCGGGCCATGCTCGATCTAGCGGTCACCCTCACGAGCGCCCAGGAAACAGTCGAGGAAACTGACCTCCTGGCCCTCGAGGACCACGGATTTAGCCGCAAGGCCATCTGGGATATCGGGTCGGTGGCCGCGTTTTTCAACCTCTCGAACCGGATGGCACAGCTCGCCGATATGCGGCCAAACGAGGAGTTTCACACACTGGGACGAGACTAGTTGGGAACATCCTTTCACACGGATGTTCTGATCCAGAAAAACCGGGACCCTTTTGATACCGTTGCCGGAACAAGCCAGTGCTGTGAGTGAGGACGCCGAGACTCCCGAATTGTTCGCGTTACTCGACGACGAGTACGCTCGAGCGATCCTCACCGAAACGAGCGTCGAACCTATGTCTGCCAGCACCCTGAGCGACCGCTGTGAGGCGTCTTTGCCCACGATTTACCGCCGACTCGAGCGGCTCAGATCGTGTGGCCTCATCAGCGAGGAAACCGAACTTGCACCGGACGGCAACCACTACAGCGTGTACGAGGCCCGACTCGAACGTCTCGAACTCACCCTCGAGAACGGGGATCTCGAGGTTTCGGTGACACGAAAAGACGAGGACGTCGCGGACAAATTCACGCGGCTGTGGGAGGGGATGCAATGACAAGTGACGTCGTGCGGCTGGACCAGGCGTCGACGTTCGAGGTCCTGACCGTCGTCAGCCTCCTGCTCGTCGCACTGGTCGGGACGCTCATCGCGTTTCAGGCATACCGTGGGTACCGGCGCAACGACAGCGAGGCGATGTTGTTCCTCGCGATCGGATTGCTGTTCTTGACTCTCGGGCCGTTCGTGCTCAACCTCCTGTTGACATCGCTCGGGACCGTCGAACAACAGACGGTCGTCTTCCTCGAGAACGTAAGTCGACTCATAGGGCTCTGTGCGATCACCTACTCGCTTTACGGGACGCGGTAGTCACGTCGGCGACCATCGACGCTCGTTCGCCCCGTTTGGCGCTCTCGCCGGATCTACTCTTTACCGTAGTCCGTCTCGAACCGCATTTTCTGACTCAGAATTCGCTCCTGCTCGATTATATACTACAGTCACGATGGTTCAAATGCAGGTCGCTGACGATATTGGACACCAATCGGCCCTCCATACCCCTTCGACCGTGCCTCTGACATCACGATCGATGGACGCCGGATTCCGATATCGTCACACCTCGGTAGCCACGAGACGCACGTGACGCGCCCCAAAGGCTGAATCACACCCCAATGGTATGGTGACGCAAACGTCGTCAGTGACTACCCCTTCATCCTGCACACCTATCGTGATAGTAACGTTTAGGACGATTGCCTCAGACGATGAGATATGTTCAACGGGCTCCGATGGCAACACCTTGTCGTGCTGATTGCTATCGTTGGCCTCGCAGGGTGTCTCGGCGTACTGGTGGGATCTGACGAACCGGAACCTGAACCAGCCCCACTGCTCGAGAGCGCGTTCGAAGACTCGAATGCCTCACCCTCGGTAACCGGGGAACGAGTGACGAGTATCAGCGACGGTCACGACTCGAGTGAGTACACCGACGTCATTACATCCGATGGTCTCGGTGGGTTTCACAGCGAACTGATCGATGGCGAAAACCTCGAGCGGCCTGTCGGTCACGAAGTTGGGGTGACCAACGAATCGTGGTGGAGCCTCGACCCCGAGACGAACGACTCGACCGTCTTCGAACTCGACTCGAGTGAAAACATCTCAATCCTCGAGCGTGATGTCGAGAGCTACGACCTCGAGTATGTGGGCACTACAATGGTCGCGAACCGAACGGCTCACGAGATTACGTTCGATCCAAAAGACGAGGGGGTCGAATCGGGAATTGGGCTGCAGGTCGGTGAGACCAACTATATGTATCCGCTCGAAACAGTCGAGTATCCCGAGGCTGAACTGCTCGAGGGGACTGTATGGGTCGATGCCGAACGAGCGTACCCACTGGCGCTCGAGGAGACCTATCGAGACGTCGACGGGGGCACGATCGAGTTCACCATGGAGTACGA
>PUKM01000112.1 GCA_003552325.1 Natrialbaceae archaeon
ATCGTCGCCGAGTACGAACTCGTCTGTCCGTCCTGTGACGCGGGCCTTGCCGGCCAGGCGATAGACGATTTCAACCTCATGTTCGCCACCAATATCGGCCCCGGCGACGCCCAACCGGGCTACATGCGCCCGGAGACGGCCCAGGGTATCTTCGTCGAGTTCCCCCGACTGCGTGAGTACGCCCGCAATACGCTCCCCTTCGGCGTCACCCAGATCGGCCGCGCCTACCGAAACGAGATCAGCCCTCGACGCTCGATCATTCGTACGCGTGAGTTCACGCAGGCCGAACTCGAGTACTTCGTCGACCCCGAAGGGCCGGATCCGGATCTCTCGAGTGTGGAGGACGTCGCCGTTCGACTCTATCCAGTTCCTGAACAGGAGGCCGACGACGGCGGCCTCCTCGAGACGACGATCGGCGACGCCGTCGCAGACGGCACGATCGCCGACCCCTGGATCGGCTACTTCCTCGGCATCGCCCAGGAGTGGTACGCCGCCGTCGGCGTCGACGTGGATCGGTTCCGGTTCCGCCAGCACCTCCCCGGCGAACGGTCGCACTACGCGAGTGACTGCTGGGACGCCGAAAGCGAAATCGACGGCAACTGGATCGAGATCGCCGGTTTCGCCCACCGTGGCGACTACGATCTCTCGAAACACGCCGAGGGCTCCGGCGAGCGTTTCACCGTCTTCCAGCAGTACGACGACCCCCAGACCGTCGAACGGGCGACCGTCGACCCCGACATGAGCTACCTCGGCCCCGAGTTCGGTGGTGATGCCGGTGCCGTCGTCGACGCCCTCGAGGCCCTCGCCTCGGCTGATCGGGACGCCTTCGATGGCGACGTCGTGGCGATCGATCTCGAGGACGAGCGCGTGGAGATCCCCGTGGACAAAACGGGGTTCAGCGTCGACGAGGAGACCATCTCCGGCGAACACGTGACGCCACACGTCATCGAACCCTCGTTCGGTGTCGACCGACTGCTCTACACCGTGCTCCACCACGCCTACCGGGAGGACGAAGTCGACGGCGAGGAGCGGACCTATCTCGCCCTCGAGCCCGAAGTCGCCCCAACATTCGTCGGCGTCTTCCCGCTCCAGGGTGACGACGCACTCGAAGCGGAGGCACACGCCATCGTCGCTGACCTTCGAGAAGCCGGGCTCTCAGTCACGTACGACGACTCGGGCAACATCGGCCGACGGTACCGCCGTCAGGACGAAGTCGGCACGCCGTTCTGTGTCACCGTCGATTACGAATCCCTCGAGGACGACGCCGTCACGGTGCGTGAACGCGATTCGACGGCACAGGCTCGTGTTCCCATTAGTGACCTTCCTCGGACGCTGGCGGCGCTTCGAGCTGGCGACCGCTCGTTCGACGACGTCGCCAAGTAGGCGTCAGTTACCGGGTCGTGCAAGGCCAACCGTTTTCTTGCCCCTCGTGTACCTCGAGTGCATATGCCGGCGTCGGAGAGCGACGAGCGTGACGCCCCTGTCGAGGGTGAACAGGGTGGTGGCGACGAGCAGACGCCCACGCCCAGCACGCGCTGGGAGTACAAAACGATCCGTCCCCCTCGAGAGGCGGCGATGCGTGAGGCGGACGATCCCGAGTCGCTGTTGAACGAGTACGGCGCACAGGGGTGGGAGCTCACCGACACCATCACCTACGTCGAGGGTGGGACGAAGTTCCTGGTGTTCAAACGACCACAACGCGGTGGCGACGATGCGTGAGAACGATGGTGAAGAGAGTGGCGACGACGAGGTCCAGACCGCCGATACGATGCGCGAGCGGGCCGACGAAAGTCGGCTCAAACTGTGGCTGCTCATCGGGGCCAACCGACTGGTCGTCACTGTCGTTCTCACGGCTTCGTTTTTCGCCCTCTTCATGCTCGGGGCGCTGCTCGAGCCGACGCTGTCTACGATGTTACTCGATCGGGCGGTCATCGAGGCGATGTTCTCCTCGATGCTGACGGCGATCATCACCGCAGTCACCCTGGTTGTCACGATCGGGCAACTGATCGTCTCACAGGAAAACGGCCCCCTCGGTGAACAGCGCCAGCGCATGAGCGCGACGATGGACTTTCGCGGCTACGTCACCGAGATCGTCGGCGAACCCGCGCCCGCTGACCCCTCAGCGTTTCTCTCCAGACTGGTCGAAGCCGCCAGCGAGCGAGCACAGGTGTTAAAAGCGACGATCGACGAGCACAGCGACGACCAGGAGCTGCGACAGGAGCTGTCGGAGTTCGTCGACAGCCTGACGGGAAACGCGGATACCGTCACCGAACAGATCGAGGGGGCCAAATTCGGAACCTTCGACGTCGTGCACGCGGCGATGGATTTTAATTACGGCTGGAAAATCTTCCAGATCGAACGCCTCCAGGACGACTACGAGGACGTGCTGGGGGCGGAAGAAAAAGACGCGCTCGAGGACCTCCGTCGCTCGCTGGTGCTGTTCGGCCCCGCTCGAGAGCACATCAAGACCCTGTACTTCCAGTGGGAGCTGATCAACCTCTCGCGGCTGATTCTGTACG
>PUKM01000074.1 GCA_003552325.1 Natrialbaceae archaeon
AACCCCGACGCCCACCTCGGGTTTCCCTGCTCGCTCGAGGACGCTGAAGGCGGACCAGCCGTTGCCGACCCCCTCACCCTGTATCACTGTTGTCCGACCTCCGACGGGGCCGCCGTCGTCCTCGTCGCCAGCGAGGCGTTTCTCGAGGGATACGACGGCCCTGCTGTTCGCGTCCGTGGTGTCGGCGCGGCCTCGGATACGGTTGGGCTTGCCGACCGTGACACCTACACCGGGATTCCGGCGAGCGAGCGCGCTGCCAACACGGCTTACGAGATGGCGGACATGACGCCCGACGACGTCGATTTCGCCGAGGTGCACGACTGTTTCGCCATCGCGGAACTCCTGGCCTACGAAGACCTCGGATTCTGTGGCCGAGGCGAGGCACCACGCCTGCTCGAGGCGGGCGAAACCGACCTCGATGGCTCGCTTCCGGTGAATCCCTCCGGCGGGCTCAAGTCCAAGGGCCATCCAATCGGCGCGACCGGAACTGGCCAGGTCGTGGAGGTGTTCAAACAGCTAACAGGGCGGGCTGGAGAGCGCCAGGTATCGAACGCAGCGACTGCCCTCACGCACAACGTCGGTGGCAGCGGCGGTGCGGCCGTCGTCCACCTCTTCGAGCGAGGTGCGGGTGTATGAGCACACAACGAATCCTCGCCGCCGGTGCGTACGTCCCCGCTGATCGCCTCGAGGCGGAGACCGTTCGCAGGGCGCTGGGTCGATTCGACGCCCCTGGAATCAGCCAGGTTGCCGTCCCCGACCCCGATGAGGACACACTGACGATGGCCGTCGAAGCGGGAATCCGCGCACTCGAGACAGCCCCTATTGATACCGAGACGGTCGAACGCCTCGCGTTCGCGACGACGACGCCACCGATGGACGAGGAAGACCCCACACCACGGCTGGTCAGCATGCTCGGCCTCGAGTCGGGACTCGAAACCAGCGTTCATACCGCGAGTACGCTCGCCGGCTGCCGTGCACTCGAGGCCGCCCTCGACCGTTCGGGCACTGCACTCGTGGTTGCCAGTGACGTCCCACGAGGGGCACCAGATACGGCGATCGAACACGCGGCTGGTGCGGGTGCTGTAGCCTTCGTCTGTAGCGACGTCGGTGGCCACGACGAGACGAGAGTTGCCGGTGAGGGTGCACAGGTCCTCGAGCGTTCGACCGTGACGTCACCCTACCCTGGCACTCGATTCCGCCGACGAGGGGAGCACGACACGACTGGCTTGGGGATCACCGCCTACGATCGCCAGGCGTTCACCGAGACCGTCGGAGAGGCACTCGGGGCGCTCGCGTTCGATTTCGAGTCCAGGCCACCGGATGCAACGGCGATCCAGGCACCCGACGGCAAGCGTCCGTATCGAGCCGCGAGCGCGGCTGGCATCGATTCGGCCTCACTCGAGGGTTGTGTGACCGTTCACGACGTTGGGGACACCGGTGCCGCGAGCGCGCTTCTCTCGCTGGCTGTCGCCCTCGAGAATGACGCCGAGACGATTGTGCTCGCTGGCTACGGCAGCGGCGCTGTCGCGACGGCGATGGTCCTCGAAAATACGGGCGTCACGACGTCGTTGGATGTCGGCGCTGATGACGAGCCGCTGCGTTACGAGGAGGCTCTCCGTCGACGTGGGACCCTCTCGAGTGGCGAACCCGATGGCGGGGGTGCGTACGTGAGCATCCCGACGTGGCGACGGTCGATCCCACAGCGTCACCGCCTCGAGGTGGGCGTCTGTCCGGACTGCAGTGGGTTGACGTTCCCACCCGAAGGAGCCTGTGATGAGTGTGACTCGCTCGTGACGTTCACCCTCAAGGAGCTCTCCGGAACGGGCACCGTCGAGGCCGTGACGACGATCGAACAGGGCGGGGCCCCACCGGAGTTCGTCGACCAACAGGCACGTGGCGGGGCGTACCGAAGTGCTATCGTCGGGTTCGACGGGCCCGGCGGGGAGACGGTGAGTATCCCCACACAGGTAATCGGTGCGCTCGAGATTGGCGACCGCGTCGAGACGAGGATTCGACGGCTGTACGACCAGGAGGGTGTGATCCGATACGGGTGTAAGGTTGCTCCAGTAAGTCGGCAGTGAAATATATTGATGTGGTAGTCAGTTTATGAAAAATGTAAATAAGACTATCTTTGGGCGTGTCTCTCTGGAACAGCCGTATTTATGATGTATTCACACTGTTGATATTTAGTTGTCAGTTGAGAACGCTCGTCTGATGGTTGTGTGTAAAATACACAAAACTAAATACAAAAAGCTGGATTGCGAAGGACGATCATGTACAAATAAAACTCTCCATAATGTCTCTAAATTTGCTCAAACCGTATGAAAAAGACATTATATTGTGCAGATATGGAAGAAAAGTGTATTTCTTACCAAACTAATGGCTCTTTCACAATCTTACCATCTCTGGCTGTACTTGGGTAGTAGTGTGAAATTTAGGAAAAACTAAAATTTTAAATTCTTATTTATGGCTGCCATGTTGTAATCCTTGGCAGAATTCAAATATTTATCTTCAA
>PUKM01000108.1 GCA_003552325.1 Natrialbaceae archaeon
CTCGAGGCGTACGCTGACACCTCACCCGAGGGCCTCAGGGGTGTCATCGATACGCTCCGTGAGGAGTTCGAGTACGTCTTGCTCGATGTGGGTGCTGGTGTGAGTCACGAGACGGTGTTGCCACTCGGGCTCGCTGACAGTGTCTTGCTGGTTTCGACCCCCGAGCCGGCATCGGTCCACGATGCGAACAAAACAATCGAATTGACTGACCGAGCTGGTGGCTCCGTCGGTGGCCTGGTGTTGACGAGAACCCGCCCCGCGGGAGATGTGCCAGGGGAAGAGATCGCCGACCGACTCGATCTGCCGTTGCTCGCGACGATACCCGACGACCCGACCGTTCGAGAAAGCGTGTATGCGGGGACCCCACTCGTCGTCCACGAACCGAAAAGCGACGCCGCAGTCGCCTACCGTGCGTTCGCTGCCGAACTGACTGGCGAACCCACACCGGCCACGGCCCAGCCCTCGAGTGCAGCGGCGGACGAGGGCGATTCCCAGGACAAGGAGCCACCGTCGGATGATATCGAAGCGAACGCGACCGATGGGGGCGACACACACGCGGCCTCACACGATGAGGTCTCGAGTGCGATCACGGAAGCAGAATCTGACTCGTCCTGAGCGTCCAGGGTATTGGGCTCAGGTAGACGTTTTCCAGTCCAGATAGCCGAGGACCCCGCGCACGTTCATCGCGGTCTCTGCACGCGTTTTTTCTTCACCCCAGACCTCGAAGAGTGTCGGGTCTGCATCGGCGGCAAGCGTCTCGACGACGGCGTTATCGTCCTCGAGTTCACCGCGACACGTTTCGACCCTGTTGACCCAGGTCGTGAGCGTGCGTTCGTACGCCTCGAGCGCCGACTCGAGGCTGTTGCGCACGTCTCGAGGCCCAAAGTGCGTGTAGAGCAAGACGTCAGGATCGATCGAGGCGATAGTCTCGAGATCGTCGAGACACCCCTCCAGTGAAAACTGTGCGGGTGGGGAGGTCTCTCGGATTCGTTCGAGGGGAGGGATCCAGATTCCAGCGGCGTCGCCGGTGAAGAGCGCGTCCATTTCGGGGAGTTCGAAGATCAGTTGATGGGGAGCGTGGCCGGGTGCGTCGTGTGCCCGGATGGTGTAGCTCCCGAGGTCGAGTTCGTCCCCGCCCTCGAGTTCGACGATCCGGTCTTCGGGGACCGGTTTCGGCTCGACGTAATACTGCCACTGGTCCCCGACGGCCGCTTTCGTTCCCTCGACGAGTCGCCCAGGATCGACCAGATGTGGTGCACCGACGTGATGGACGGCGACGTCCGCGTTTGGGCACGCCTCGGCCAGGAAGCCTGCGCCACCAGCGTGGTCGAGATGGATGTGGGTGACGGCAATAGTTTCGACGGCCTCTGGGGCGATTTCGAGCGCCTCGAGCGCCTCGAGGATTCGGTCGTGGTTCGTCCCGATACCGGTTTCGACGATGGCCGGGGCCGTACCGCCGAGGATGTACGCTGCGCCGTAGCCGCTCGTGTCGTACATGCCGGTGTCGACGTACCAGAGATCGGTGCACTCGCCGACGGTGACTGCCGTACAGGAGCCAGTGTCCATACTCGAGTACACCTGTGTCCCCGGATATATAGTGTCCGCATGCGAACAGCGGGACAATGGATTCCGGGAGCGACGAACTGACGGTGGTGCTGGTCACCGGCGCTGATGACGAGGGGCTGGTGGCGGTCGCACAGGCACTCGAGCGCATCGATGCGTCGCTCGATATCGTTCGATACGACCCGAGCGACCTCCTCAGTACGGCGGTGACACCAGCGATGGTTGTCTTCGACGAGTCGCTCGTGACCGACCGCGACTTCGCGTTTCTCGAGCAGGTCCGTGAGAGCTGGCCTGAGACCGTCCTGGTGTACAGTCCGGCCGAGCAGGTCGCCCCCGAACACCTGAGCCACGTCCTCGCCTCCGGTGTCGATGGCTACGTTCCGGCCACGGATCGAACAGCGTCCCTCAAGCGATACGTCGACCGCCTCTCTCGATCTCGCGGTCGCTCTCAGTCGACGCTCTCGACAGCCACCGCGGTCGATGGGTTCGAGGCCATTACTGCGATCCCCGAGACGTTCGTTTGGCTGCTCGATCCCACGGGGGCAATCGTCTGGTGGGACGACTCGGTCCCGTCAGCGTTCACCGCCCCCTCGAGCGGGACACCGTTTCATCAGTGGTCACTCTGGCCCGCGACCGCCCAGCAAAGCCTCAAATCCGCCACCGAGGCTGCACTCGATGGATCGACCAGTGAGCGCCAGGTCACGGTTCCAGCTGTCGAAGGGGAAGATTCACGATCGCTTTCGGTGACGATCACGCCGCGACCCGACGGAGGTTGCGTGGTCCTCGGACGGGACGTCACCGAGATGATGACCACGATCCGGGAACTGCGCCAGTCCGAAGAGCTCCATCGAGTCACGCTTGCTCACATGACGGACACGGTCTTGCTCACCGACGAGGAGGGGCGGTTCACCTACGTCTGTCCGAACGTGCATTTCATCTTTGGGTACACCGCCGAGGAAATTCACGACCTCGGCACTATCGATGCCTTGCTGGGCCCGGACTGCTACGACGAAGACGCACTCGAGGAAACGGGGGTGTTGACGAACGTCGAGTGTCGGGCCACTGACCGTGACGGTGTCGAACACGATCTCCTGGTCAACATCAGAGAGGTGTCGATCCAGGACGGCCGCACGTTGTTCAGCTGTCGGGACGTCACCGCACGCAAGGACCGCGAACGGGCGTTGACGGCACTGCACGAGACCGCTCGAGCGTTGTTGTACGCGGAGACGAAACACGAAATCGCCACTCGGGTCGTTGATGATGCGGCTGGGGCGCTCGGGCTCTCCGGCGTTGCACTGTATCTCTTCGATGCTACTGAGAACGTCCTCCGACCGACCGCGAGGACGGATGCGTTCGAGACGTTCGGGGAACCACCGTCGCCGACCTGGCCGGGCGAAGACGACATCGTTGCCACGTCGTTTCTCAGGGACGAACCACGGGTGTTCCCGACACTCGAACGGTGGGATTCGACGGTTGGAGGATTACGGAGCGCCGTGGTCATCCCGCTCGGGGATCATGGGGTCTTTCTCGCTGGTTCCCCGGACGAAAACGCCCTCGATGGGGTGACAAAGGAGGTGGCGGACCTCCTCGCCGCCACGGCCGAAGCGGCACTCGACCGCGTCGAACGCGAGTCGACGGTCCGTGAACGTGATCAGGCCTTACAGGCCCAAAACAGCCGGCTCACTGCGGTCAACCAGCTCAACGCGATCATCCGCGAGATCGGCCAGGAACTGGTCGGGGCCGAAACGCGGGCAGAAATCGAGGAGGCGGTGTGCTCACGTCTCACTACCGATGATCGGTTCGCCTTCGCCTGGATCGGTTCGCGTAGTCACCAGACGGCAACGCTCGAGCCTCGAGCCTGGTCGGGGTCGGGGCAGGGCTATCTGGATGCCCTCGAGCCGACTCTCGAATCGGAGACGGGCGATCGCGAACCAACCGTAGAGACGCTCGAGACTGGTGAGTCGGTCGGTATCGAGAACGTCGCGGCGAACCTTCGCGGTGGGACGTGGCGGTCGCTGGCGCTCTCGCGTGGCTTTCAGTCGGTGCTCAGTGTCCCGATCGCGTACGACGAGTTCGGGTATGGGGCCTTATCGGTGTATGCGACCCAGCGTGATGGCTTCGACGAGATGGTCCAAGCCGTGTTAGCTGAACTCGGGGAGATGATCGCATCGGCTATCGGCTCGGTCGAGCGGACCCAGGCACTCCTCGGGGGCCACGGAACCGAACTCACCTACGCGAGCGGAGACGGCGAGACGGTTCTCGAACGTTTGGCCAGCGAGCACACGTGCACACTCGAACTCGAGGGGGGGCTACAGCGACTCGGAACGGGCGTGTTGGCGTTTTTCACACTCGAGGGCGCTGCTGCCGACGTCGTCGTCGAGCACGCACAACGACTCGTGGGCGTCGACGACGCACAGGTCGTGAGTGGTGCCGAGGGCGGTGGACTCGTACGGATCGTCCTTTCCGAACCGTTTTTACCATCCCGACTCGCTGAACACGGCGCCATCGTCACCACACTCGCTGTCGGGCACAGCGGGACGACGCTGACCATCGAGGTCCCGACCAGTGTGGACCCTGCCTCGATCGACGGGGTGGTTCGGTCGACCTACCCGGATGCCGATCTTCGATCACGACGGGACCTCGGGCCGACGCCAACGACCGGCTATCGGTTCGAGCAGACGGTGCTCGATGCACTCACCGAACGGCAACTCGAGGTCGTCCGTACGGCCTACCACGCTGGTTATTTCGAACGCCCGCGCGAGCAGACTGGTGCAGAAGTCGCCGCCTCGCTGGATATCTCACCAACGGCGTTTTCGAACCACCTTCGGGCAGTGCAGTCTGCACTTTTCGGGGTGCTCTTCGAAGAGCTCCACGTAGGGGTTCAATAATGCATGTGTCTCTCAGACTCGTGGTTTATTACTAAACCCGGGAACCCTTCCACGCCCGCAAATATTGCAAAGCATGGCCACCGTTTCGCGGCCATCGCTCAACCATGATCGACGCGCCATATGACCCTGATGGGGAATCGACCTACGAATGTCTCGAGTGTGGAGAGCTCGTCTCTGCGACGGTCAATCCCGGCCGGTGCCCGGATTGTCAGGTGACTTACCGCAATCGTTCGATGCCGATTGAATAACCATGGCAACACAACCGACACCGGAACGACCGGCCGTGGAGGAAGGAACGACGGATATCCTCGAGACGGCCCTGGCACAGCTCGAACGGGCAGCGAGTCACGTCAGCGTCGACCCGGCAATCCTCGAGCGATTGCGCCATCCCGCACGTGTCCATCGCGTCACCGTTCCGTTCGAACGCGATGACGGCACGATAGAAATTGCGACCGCCTACCGGGCACAGCACGACAGCGTCCGTGGCCCGTTCAAAGGCGGGATGCGGTACCATCCTGACGTTACCGAAGCGGAGTGCATCGGGCTCGCGATGTGGATGACCTGGAAATGTGCCGTCATGGACCTCCCTTTCGGCGGCGCAAAAGGTGGCGTCGTCGTCGACCCGAAATCGCTCAGTGAGGACGAAGCCGAACGCCTGACCCGTCGATTGGCACAGGAGCTTCGGACGGTCGTTGGGCCGGACCACGATATCCCTGCACCGGACATGGGGACCGGTGGCCGTGAGATGGCCTGGTTCATGGACGCCTACTCGATGCAAACCGGTGAAAACGCTCCCGGTGTCGTCACCGGTAAACCACCCGTGGTCGGCGGCTCCCACGGCAGAGAGGAAGCCCCCGGCCGATCAGTGGCGATCATCACCCGCGAGATGCTCGAGTACTACGACCGCCCGCTCGAGGGTGCGACCATCGCGGTGCAAGGGTTCGGATCGGTTGGGGCCAACGCCGCCCGTGCACTCGATTCCTGGGGTGCAGACGTCGTCGCCGTGAGCGACGTCACTGGCGGCTTGTACGACCCGGATGGACTCCCGGTCTCGAACATCCCGACCCACCAGGAGGAACCGGAGGCCGTCGCTAACTATGCCAGCGATTCGATTCCGAACGAGGAGTTGCTGACGCTCGATGTCGATGTCCTGATCCCGGCCGCCGTCAGCAACAGCCTCACCGCGGCGAACGCCCCTGACGTGCAGGCGGATTTCGTCGTCGAAGGGGCGAACGGCCCCACGACGACGGCCGCAGAGACCATCCTCACCGAACGGACGATTCCCGTCATCCCGGACGTCCTCGCGAACGCCGGGGGCGTCACTGTCTCGTACTTCGAGTGGCTGCAGGACCGCAGCCGACGCCGGTGGTCACTCGAGCGGGTTCGAAACGAACTCAACGACGAAATGCTCACGGCATGGAACGCCGTCGCTCGTGAGTATACGAGCAGTGACGAACTCACCTGGCGAGAGGCCGCCTACGTCGTCGCACTCTCGAGGGTCGCCTCGGCACACGACGCTCGGGGTCTCTGGCCCTGAACTGACGGTTATCGTGTCGGCACGCTCTCATCGGGTCGCGGGCCGTGACCGTGGTTCGTGGCCCCCTCACCGAACGGGACTGCAGAGACGCGTCGGAACACCGCTTCTGGATCGCGATTCCAGTGCCAGTGCCAGCGAGTTTTCGCGACACACCAGAGTTTTCGACGGGTCGACAGCGACGGTTCGTTCGTCAACACGTCGTATCCGACGGACCTGATTAACGCGTGGTGCTCGGCGTAGAGCACGGCAGCAAGCAACACCGGAAGCTGACAGTCCGCGGGGAGATATCGGATTCCTGCAACGCCTTCACGGTAGAGTGCCTCCGCGCGACGCATCTCCGTCGCCATGGCGTTGGCGAATCCATCCGACATTTCGAACGCCCCGACCTCGGCTTCGGTCACGCCGTGGTCGCGCAGGGTCTCGAGTGGGAGGTAGATTCGCTCTCGCTCGATGATATCCTCGCGGACGTCCCGGAGAAAATTTGTGAGCTGGAAGGCTTCCCCGAGTTTGATGGCGTGTGGCAACGCAGCGTCTGGGTCGTCCGGTTCCATAATATCGGTCATCATGACCCCGACCGCTGCCGCAGAGCCGCGCATATATGCCTCGAGGTCGGCGTAGGTCTCGTACCGATCGGTGTGGATGTCCGATTTCATCGCGTCGATGAACTCGTTGATCTCCACGTCGGCAATTCCGTACTCCTCGCGAAGGCCGTTGAACGCGATCAATACGGGGTCGTCCGTCGGCTCTTCACCGAGGGCTTGTGCGCGGAGCGTCTCGAGTCTGGCGGCCTGGTCAGCTGGTGGCACGCCGTCGGCATCGTCGACGACTTCGTCAGCGATGCGAAAGAACCCGTAGAGGATGTGGGTGGGGTCTCTCACGCGTTTTGGAAGGAACCGCGTCGCGAGGTAGAACGTTTTCCCCGTTCGTCGCTGGATTTCTTTCCCTACGGTGACGTGTTCTTCGTGCATAATCTACCCTCCGTCGTCGGCATGAAAGACAACGTTGTGATATTGGTAAGTTAGATAGAGCAGTATAAAAAAGATGCCCCTCACAAGGATGGTACCCGTACGGGTCCGTTTCTGCGCAGATTACGTCCAAGAGAAAGAAAGTATTTATCGGTAGCTAGACTACCACCGTTCGTGACGCGACGCGCCCTCCAGATCGCTGTCCCCGTGTTCCTCATCCTCCTCGCTGGCTGTAGCGGGTTCGCGGCCGACCCCCTCGAGGACGGCACTGATCGGGAACCGTACGGTGTCGACGAACCCCTGCATAGTGAGGACCTTGCCACCCAGTCAGAGACCGATCGGCCAGCCGATGCTCCCGCCTGGACGCCCGACGATTGGGACGGTGGGACCGTCGATACGGCTCTCCTCATGGACAATCACACCGAGGCACTCTCGGATAGATCGTTCACGACAGCGTCCGTGGCGCAAGTCACTGACGAAGAGGGGACCGTCGTCCTCGAGAACCAGTTTGAACAGATCGAAGACTGGCAAGCCGGTGAGGTACTGGTGACTGCCGAGGTTGCCGGCGAGTACGCGCATTTCAGCCAGTCGGGAACCGACACTGCCCCCACGGCAGCCGAATACTGGGGAAGTACTGATGCCGAGTACACCCAACTCGAGTATCACAATGGGACGACCGAGTACGACCACGGCTATGCACTTACCGGTGAATTGTATACTGTCCATATCCAGGCGATGATCCGGGCGGCAGAAGACGCCGAAATCACACAGTATCAGTTCGAGAACACGACGTATCATCAGGTCAATGCCACGATGACCAACACAGGCCCATATACTGACGACAGCCCAGGAAGCCTCGAATTCTACGTCCACGAAGACGGGTACATTGTCGAGGCAACCCTCGAGACGACGCTCGACCCTGGGATGGTGGCCGATGACCTCGCTAGCGACGCCGACGAGCTCACGCTCGAGGAACAGTACCGGCTAACCGATCTCGATGAGACGACCGTCGACGAACCGGACTGGCTCGCCGAGGCCGAAGCTGCCGTCGGTGAGGAGACCGACGACTCCGTTGACGACGGTCACGACGACTTCGTCGAAGATGACCAACCAGTCGGCGAGTCCGACGACTAGCGGACCCTACTCCTCGAGCAGCTCGTCGGCCAACATCGGGAGGAAGGTGCCGATATCGGTGACCATCCCGATCGCCTGGGCGCTGCCGCGGTCGAGTAACTGGGTGACGGTTGCGGGATTGATGTCGACACAGACGGTCTTGGTCGTCGACGGAAGACAGTTGCCGACGGCGACGGAGTGCAAAAGTGTCGAGAGCATGAGGACCAGGTCCGCTTCGTGTGCCTGCTCGCGGATGGCGTCCTGAGCCTCGACGGCGTCCGTGATCGTATCGGGCAAGGGGCCGTCATCACGGATCGAGCCAGCGAGGACGTACGGCACGTCGTGAGCTACACACTCGTACATCACGCCGCTGTCGACGATCCCCTGGTCGATCGCGGCTTCGATCCCACCCGCGCGGCCGATCTCGCTGATCGTGTAGATGTGGTGTTTGTGGCCGGTTCTGGGGTGCTCGAGCGTGTCCGTATCGACACCTAAGGAGGTGCCATAGAGGTCTCGCTCGAGGTCGTGGACGGCGAAGCCGTTGCCCGCACTGAGGGCGTCGATGTAGCCTTCGCGTACGAGTGAAGCTAATGCTTCCCGGCCGCCCGCGTGGATGATCGCCGGGCCACAGACCACGAGGACGGTGCCGTCACGCTCGTCGACGGCGCGCATTTCGTCGGCGATCTCTTCGATGAGCGAGGCCGAGGGGCGCTCACTCGAGACGCCACCTTGCATGAAGCCGAAGGCGCTGCCCTTTCCGCGGGGGCGTTCGGGCGGGTTCACCCGGATTCCCGTCTCGCCGGTGACGACCTGGTCTCCTTCCTCGATTGCGTTGAGCACGCGCGTGGTCACCCGTGGGGGTTCCTCCTCTGTCACGACGAGTGCACAGTCCATCTCGGCGTCGTCGACGGAGACCCACTCGCCGTTGATCCGCACCTCTGTCGGGTGGTTCGTCGTCGAATAGAAGTCGATGGGGACGACCTGGTCGGCCGGAGCTGGCTCGAGCCTGGCGTCTCGAGGGTCAGCAACGGTGGCTCCGTTCTGGTTGAGTTCGTGGATGATCGCCCGGAGGTCGGCTTCGGTGTCCGCCGTGACCTCCATTCGACAATACGTTTCTTCGTGTTTGTGCCGCCCAACTTCGAATGCTTCCACGTCGAACTCGCCACCGAGATCCATGACTGCACCGAAACAGCGCGCCATCGACCCCGAATCGATGATGTGGCCCTCGAGTTCGACCGTACGACTGACACTCATTACCCACGGTTTGCGGCCGGGAACCGTGAATGTGTGTATCGATGCTGATCTCGCCACCGGTGCGGATCGACCGCTCTGGGGGTAGCACCGTTCGTCTTGCCTCCCCACCTCGAGACCGTCGAGCGGTCGTCACTCGAGGAGTCAATGGCCTTGCGGACCAGAGCAGAACGGATTTACGTCGGGGCCTACTTCCCCCGCATATGGATTACGAGTCGAGTCTCGACCGTGCAATGGAGAACGTCCCCGACATCGGCGGGGACGACGAGCGACTGAGCATTCCCGATCCACAGGCCCAGAAAGACGGGGCGTTCACCCGGTTTACGAACCTCGGCGATATCGCCGACACCCTCTCTCGAGAGACCGGACACCTCCACCGGTTCGTCCAGCGAGAACTCGGGACGAACGGGAAACTCGGCGACGGCCGAAGCCGGTACAACGGGAGCTTCTCGAGTCAGGATTTCAGTGCCGCCATCGACGCCTACGTCGAGGAGTACGTCCGCTGTTCGGAGTGTGGGCTCCCCGACACCCGCCTCGTGCGTGAGGATCGAACCCCGATGCTCCGGTGTGACGCCTGTGGGGCCTTCCGGCCGGTGACGAAACGCTCCTCGAGTGCCCAGCAACAACAACAGCGTGACGCCGTCGAGGAAGGTCAGACCTACACCGTCGAGATTACGGGAACGGGTCGAAAAGGCGACGGGGTCGCCGAGAAAGGCCAGTACACGATCTTCGTCCCCGGTGCGAACAAAGGGGACGTCGTCGACATCTATATCAAAAACATCTCCGGGAACCTCGCGTTCGCCCGACTCGACTGATTGAACGGTTTTTTCTGTCTTCCCCTCGACGACCTCGAGTACGTTTGGGATCACCTTTTGCCCTCACGTACTCGCGCTCGTGCGAAAGTGGCTTCCTCATCGCACCTGCTGACTCCTGCTTTGTGCATCGATGTCAGTGTCACCCAAGACTCTTGTGAGAGACGGTCACACAACGGTACATGGACGACCGGCTCTCGGCTACCCTCGAGGTAGCCTTTCCGGATCGAAGCGTTCTCGAGGTGGCCGAGACCGGTCCGTCTTGGAACGATCGAAACGAGACGGTCGCGGTGTCGTTTACAGACGGGCGTGCGTATCTAAAACTCGCTGTCGACGATGATCCAACGCGGCTGCGTCGGGAACGCGGCGTGTTGTGCTTCCTCGAGGATATCGATTCAGTTCCGACACCAATCGTCCTCGGAGCTGACTTCGAGCCACCAGGATCGGCCGCTCCGTACATGGTGACCGCCCCCGTCGACGGATACTCGTTCCTCGAGTGCTGGGACGAACCCGACGCCGACCGCGAGTGTCTCGCTCGAGGTGTCGGCCGTACATTAGCACGGGTTCACGAGGTCCCACTCGAAGCCCATCAGAAATGGACCGATGGGAACCGAGCCCACGCACACATCGTCGACGGTGACGGCAATAGACTCACCCTCGAGCCTCATCCCTGGACGGCGGTCCTCATCGATACTATCGAGAACGCCCGCAGCCGGGCCTCGACCCAGCGCTTCGATCACCACTACGATCTCGTTATCGACGCCCTCAGGGCGAAGCGAAACCTCCTCGAGGAGGCACCAGCCACGTTGGTTCACGGCGATCCGGCGATGCCGAACGCGTTCGTGGCTCCGGGCGGTCGCGTCGGGCTTCTGGACTGGGAGATTGCCCACGTCGGCGATCCAGTTCGTGATATCGTGCGAACTCGAACGCAACAGTTCGACCAGCCTCGCCAGCCGACGAACGAGAGGCTGGTGACGGCCTTTCACGATGGGTATCGCGACGTGGCGGGGACCCTTCCTGACGGCTACCACAGCCGCCGGCCGATATACGAAGCCGTTCGTCTACTCGGTATCTCCGGCTTTTTCGACAAGTGGGTTGTCTATGCCGAAGCGGACGAGACGACGGCTGCGGCCTGGCTCGAGGATACCCTCGAGCGCCGACTGGCCGCCCTCAACTCGCTCGAGGAGGGCTGACTCGAGCGGTTGCTGACGACCGTTCTGGCAGCGATTGATAACGAGTGCCGTTCGACCGACGCTGGAGGCTTTTTACAGATGCGGCTCAGGCGCTACGCCGATCTGCACAACAGTGCTATTATTGGACGGGCGGTTTCGTCTCCGTTTCACGTTCGAGTGGGGACGACCATCACAGCCCACAGAGAGTCTGACTACCGTCACCGACGTCCCTCTTCGCTGATTACACGAACACAAAACCGGAATGCCTCCCCGGTGGGCGCTGGAAATCAACAATTATAGCGTGAAGCAGGCGCAAAACCCACGACTTCAGTCGTGGAATACGCGCCGTAAGCTTGATTGTTTGACCGCCTGTAACGATTCTTGTGCGCGGAAAACTGGCAGTTGACTCGGTGTTTGCCACGGCGAGAGCCGGAATCAAACAAGTGAGCCGACCGCGCCGACC
>PUKM01000157.1 GCA_003552325.1 Natrialbaceae archaeon
ACCCCGCGTCCCGGTCGACGCGGATCCCGTCGAGCGTATCGACATCGGATTCGTCGTATCGCTCGCGTGCTACATCCTCGACGGCGGCCATGACCGCCGATTTGTCGGCCACCTCGAGTGAATCGCGCTCGAGCGGGTAGGTATCGACGGCAGCGACCAGTGCGGAAAGCGGCCCGGCGTCGGCGACGAGCTCGACGAGTTTGGCTGCAGCGAGCGGCCCATCGGGACACAGCGTTTCCTCGGGCCAGATCCAGGCACCGCTCGGTTCGCCACCGAAGACGACGTCCGGTTCGGTGGCTTTCTCGGCGACGTAGACGTCACCGACGCGCGTCTTCGTCACGGAAGCGCCGACGGCCGAAAGCGCGTCATCGACCGTCAAACTGGTGTCGACGGGGGCGGCAACACGGGTTCCCTCGGTCGCACTCTCGCGGGCGAACAACGCAAGTAGCACGTCTTTCGGGACGAACGTCCCCGTCTCGTCGACGGCGACCATCCGGTCTGCATCCCCATCGTGAGCGATTCCGAGGTCGGCGTCCGTGCGAGCAACGGTCGCTTTGAGCGTCCCCAGTGTGTGATCGTCGGGTTCGCTCGGGCGCCCCGGAAACGAGCCGTCTGGCTGTCCGTTGAGCGTCGTCACCGCACAGCCGAGGTCCCGGAGGACGTCCGCCGTGACTCGCCCTGCTCCGTTGCCGAGGTCGACGACGACCTCGAGGGGTGTCTCGATGGCGACCGATTCCCGGATCGCCTCGGCGTGACGGTCGGCTGCGTCGGCGAGTGGCGTGATCGTGCCATGGCCGTCCCAGCCGGCGAGATCGTACGCCTCGCGCTCGAGGCGGCCTTCGATGGCGGCTCGTTCGCTCGGGCCGAAGGCCTTCCCCGAGGGCAGCCAGAGTTTGATTCCGTTGTCGGGCGCGGGATTGTGTGAGGCCGTGATGACGACTCCAGCGTCTGCCTCGAGGGTGCCGACGGCTCGGGCGACGGTCGGGGTCGCGACACAACCAGCGTCGATGACGTCAGTGCCACACTCTCTGAGGCCAGCGGTGAGTGCGTCTTGCAGGACGATTCCGCTCTCACGTGG
Source organism: Natrialbaceae archaeon (assembly GCA_003552325.1). Classification (GTDB taxonomy): domain Archaea; phylum Halobacteriota; class Halobacteria; order Halobacteriales; family Natrialbaceae; genus Natronosalvus. The sequence goes on from PUKM01000157.1 coordinate 1,079, forward strand.
ATCGCGCCCGATGACGACGGTCTCGTACCCCTCGCTGGCGACGGCGCGGCCGACGGCGAGTGCGAGCGCTGCTGTGACGCTCTCGCCGACGCCACCACGGATGCCGCTCGTTCCGAACATGGCCGCCACTGTCACCTCCGCACACCTTAGCGTGTCGGTCTCTCTCGCCTCGAGAACCGAGACGGCGGGTTACCTCTCGGCTGCACCGGCCATCTATCCCGATTGCGGCCGGCCACTCGAGGTGCACGAGCGGGCGAGTTGCGATCTGGACAACCGGGGTGTACGTTCTCACCGTCTAGTCGTCCTAAATATCGGGTCCACCGTTCCCACGCTGTGGGAGCCCTGACCAGCAATTATGAGCTGAGTGACGAATGTGTACATATGTCCACACAACCGACACGCTGTCAGTCAGCTCCCGGTCACCCCGCTCGGCCGTGTGAGCCGGCACGCATCGTCGACCTGCTCAGCGATCCGAAGACGCGACGCATGTTCCATGCGTTCGAACGCCCGCAGACAGCCAAAGAGATCGGCGAGTCGTTGGGGATTCCGAGCAGCACCGTCTATCGAAAGATCAACACGCTCGAGGAGGTCGGACTCATCGTTCCCACCGATCGTGGCGGCGGCGCAACCCGGTACGTCCGATCGCTCGACTGTGTGGCGGTGGTCTACGACGATCCGATCCGTCTCGAATGCACGGCGAACGGCGTCACGCACACCTGTGAACCGGAGCTCGAGGCACCGACCGCCTGAGACACTCCCTGCACGCTCACTCGCGGTCCTCGTGAATTTCTCGCAATCGTTCTCTGTCGAGTGGCGCTGTCGGCTCCTCGGGAGGGTCGTCTTCCTCCTCGTCATCTGCTCGTCGTTCGGCGAGCACGGCGAGGGCGACAAGAACGGCTGCAGGAAGCGCCGCCGTCTGAATAAGCGCATCCCAGAGCGAGAACGCAACCAGCCCGCCAGCACCGAGATAGCCGAGTTTGACCGATCCCGTGAGAACTGCATAGGCACCGATCCACCCCGAAATCGCCAGTGCCAGTAACATCGCGAAGAGGTCGTGTGCGTAGCCGGCTTGCAGCAGGATCACCGGCACGAGGAGGGTAACACCGACGACGGCGACCACGGCGCTCAGTCGCAGGATCCCCCGCCAGGCGATCATCAGTGCTCACCCGTTCGGTCGTTCATTGATGGGCCTCACCATCACTGAGGTCCGTCGTCAGATCGAGCAGTCGTACACGATCCGGTACATCCTCGAGGACGCCCTCGGGCCAGCCACGATGGCCGAGGGTGAACGACGTCTCCGGGTGCTCGTCGACCAGTCGACGGACGCCCGTCGCCGCAGCCTCGAGGGCGGCTCGATCCTGTCGTCTTGGCACCTCTGCGGCGAGTGGATACGTTCGTGAGAGGGCTCTCGGGAACGGGCCAAAGGGG
>PUKM01000287.1 GCA_003552325.1 Natrialbaceae archaeon
AGGGCGACCCGGTCGGGGGACCCACCGGCGATTCCCGCCGAGATGATGAGTGCCTCCGAGAGGTCAATCTGCGGATGTGCGAGTATTGCCGTCGTGGTCGTTGCCGCATCACTTTTGCCGATGCCGGTCAGCGTCATCGCAACGCCTGACTCAGCGAGATAGAGTGGCGACTCGAGTCCGTCAAGATCGATCGCGTCGGTGAACGCGTATCGCTCGAGCCATGGCTGTCGTTCGTCGAGCGGGGGGTCGGCAACGAACGCCGGGAGAAGCAGTACGCGAGGTCGAATCGTCTCGTTCTCCAGGAGTGACCGGCCTGGGGGCAGGGTTTCAGGGTCGCTCATCGATCAAACGCTGACGGTCGTCTCGGTTACTGCTCGAGTCTCCGAGGATCGAACGTGGGTCGCTCTCAACGCTCAGTCTTCGGTTCGTCACACTCACATTCCCATGTCTTCGGCAGGCTCCGGCACGGGCAACTCGTGTGGGGCGACGTCGAGCAATTCACCGACGTGATCGAGTGCCATGTCGAACCCGTAGTACCGCTCGAGTTCGTCTCCGTTCGGGGTCGGTCGAACTTTAAGCATCGCGTATCCATCGATGTTCTGCGCGACAGCGGCCGTGGCTCCGTTCCGATCGAAGGATAACACGCGCTCGTCCGCAGTTTCGGTGTACGTCGCCGTTATGTCGTTTGCTGTCGCCGTTGCCGAGCCCGCGTCGGTGGCTTCGTCTTCCATACCCGACGGTACGACTGCAGACTTTGGAAGCTATCGGTTCCGGCGGAAATCGGCCGGATTCGCACAGACCCTGCGTTTTATTTCACATCCGAGTGTTCGTTTAGGTGTATGGACATCGGCGTACACACCCCACCACTGTACGGTGAATCGCTCGAGGACGCACTCGCGTACCTCTCTGCACAGGGCGTCAGCGCGATCGAACCCGGCGTCGGCGGCTTCCCAGGCGACACCCATCTCCCCAGAGAGGAGTACCTGGACGACGAAGACGCCCAGGCCGACCTCCACGCGCTCCTCGAAGAACACGGGATGCACATCAGCGCCCTCGCAACCCACAACAACCCGATCCATCCCGACGACGAACGGGCTGCCCACGACGATACCGAACTTCGGGAGGCGATCGAACTCGCTGCGCAGCTCGAGGTCGGGACCGTCACCTGCTTTTCGGGGCTTCCCGGCGGCGGTCCGAACGACGAGGTGCCAAACTGGATTACGGCACCCTGGCCGGGCGAGCACGCCGACGCCCACGAGTATCAGTGGGATGTCGCCGTCGACTACTGGCGTGACCTGGCCGACCACGCCGCAGCCCACGACGTCGACGTCGCGATCGAGATGCACCCAAACATGCTGATCTACGAACCGACCGGCCTCCTCGAGCTCCGGGAGGCGACCAACGAGCACATCGGGGCGAATTTCGACCCTTCACACCTCTACTGGCAGGGCATTTCCGTGACCGACGCGATCCGGTATCTCGGCGACGCCATCCACCACTTTCACGCCAAAGACACCCGCGTCTACGACGAACAGGCTCGAGTCAAGGGCGTCCTCGATACGACAGCCTACGACGATGAGCGAAACCGGGCCTGGATCTTCCGCTCGGTTGGCTACGGACACGGCGAAGAACACTGGAAGGATATCGTGTCGACGCTGCGGATGATCGGCTACGATGGGACGCTGAGCATCGAACACGAGGATTCGCTCACGAGTTCGAACGAGGGCCTCGAGAAGGCGATCGACCTCCTTCAGCGGGCGATTTTCGAGGAACAGCCCGGCGAAGCCTACTGGGCGTAGGTGAGCAGCGGCCGGTGAGTCGCCAGACCCTTTTTCGAGTCGCCCCGAGTCTGTACCGGTGTGGCAAGCGAACGACGTATCGTGGGCCTGGCCCAATCCGACTCAGTCTTCCCCGCGAGCCCGCTCGAACATCGCAATCGCCGCTTCCCGCCGCTCGCTGTGATCGACGATGGGGTCCGGATACTCCGGTGCCAACTCACTGCGCCGTTCGCTCGAGAGTTCGTGCCAGGTGTGGATGTCCGAAGGAGAAACACCCTCGAGTTCGGGGACGTATTGTTTGATGTAGGCCGCCTCCGGATCGTAGTCAGCGCCCTGTTTCATCGGATTGAATACCCGGAAGTACGGCTGGGCGTCGGTGCCGGTCGAGGCAGCCCACTGCCAGCCCCCGGTATCGTTTGCGGTGTCGTGATCGGCGAGGTGGCGACGGTACCAGTCGTACCCCTCCCGCCAGTCGATCAACAGATCCTTCGTCAGAAACGAGGCGACGATCATGCGCACGCGGTTGTGGACCCAGCTCTCCTCGAGTAACTGTCGCATCCCGGCGTCGACGATCGGATAGCCGGTCTTTCCCGCTTGCCAGGCCTCGAGTTCCTCGGGGTCGTTGCGCCACTCGATCTCGTGCTGATACCCCGAGAAGTTCTCGGTGACGACGTGGGGATTGTACGCGAGCACGTGGGCGTAGAACTCCCGCCACGCCAGTTGTTGTTGGAACGTCTCGACACCCTCTCGAGCCGTCTCGGGCGAACCCTCGAGATCCGTATCATCGATTCGAGACGCAGCACGCTCGGTCATCGCGTAAAGGTCCCGGATACCGATCGTGCCGTACTTTAAATCGACCGACAGGCGCGAGGTGGTGGACGCATCCGGGTAATCACGTTCGTCCGCATACCGATAGATTGGCCCGTCACAGAACGCTTCGGCACGCTCCTGGGCAGCCCCGGACGTGACAACCGGGGCCGTTGCCTCCGGTTGGTCGAATCCGAGTTCCTCGAGTGTGGGGAGTTCCTCACCACTGACGTCTGCAAGGGTTTCGGGAGTTGGCGGGTCGTAGGGCGACTCCTTTTCGCGGTCGCGCCATTTCTTCCAGAAGTAGGTGAATACCGAGTAGTAGGTCCCCTTGTTGGTCGTGATCGACCCCGGTTCGTGACAGATGGCATCGTGAAACGACCGGCAGTCAATGCCTTGATCCTCGAGTGCAGCCCTGGTCGCCCGGTCACGCTCTCTGGCGAGGCCGCTGTAATCCTCGTTCCAGGTGACCCTCGATGCCCCGTATTCGATCACGACGTCGGGGACGACCGCACTCGAGTCACCGTGGGCAATGAGCAGATCACTGTCGTTGTTGCGGTACCACTCCTTGAGTGCCTCGAGTGCCTGCAAGAGACAGGCGACACGGATGGATGAGGCATGCTCGAGGACCTGTGGATCGAACACGAACAATCCAGCAACCGGGGTTTCGCCCTCTTCTCGATGGGCGAGCCCTCGGTTGTCAGTTGCTCGCAAATCACGTCGGTGCCAGTGAAGGCGCATATGAGTGACTCTGTTGGAGACGGGGAAAAAACCCGGTTGGCGGTGATTTTCGGGGAGTATTCACGGCCGCGGATGTTTCGCGGTCTGGGAGCGGGAGGGGAGTTCCCCTCTCGAGCACAACCGCCGAATCAATTCAGGAGGACCGTTGCATCCGAGGCTGGACGTGAGTCTTGACGAACGCCGAAATCGATCGTTGGACCCCATCGAGGTTGTAGTTCACGCCAATGTAGACGCTGAGTGCCGCAAGGAGGGTCCCAGCGACGACGTCCGAGAACCAGTGGATGCCGAGGTACATCGTCGAGACGAGCACACTCAGGGCGAGCACGCCTGCAATAGGCAGCCAGACCGGGTACTCATCACGGGTAATCCACGCCATGAAGAACACCGTCATCGAGAGTGACGTGTGGAGCGACGGGAAGACGTTCGTGTTCTGGTTGACCTCGTTCGTTAGGAACCGAGACTGTGGGTACGCATCGTACAGCAGATGTGCAACCTCGATCGGAATCTGGTTTCGTGGCCCATACGCGATAAATATCGTATAGAAGACAAGCCCAATTGCGTAGTTCGCCGTGAACGCCAGCATCAGCGACGTAAACCGGTCCATCTTCCGCAACGAGAAGTAAGCGATCAACGGGAACAGTAACAGGAACGCATACCCGTAGATGTAAATGAAGACGAAATACGACGTCAGCGGCTCGACCGCGAGGCCCTGTAAGTAGATGACCGGATTAACTGGAAAGAGCGTTTGCTCGATTCGGTGGATGTTCCCTGTAATGTTTCGGCCGAACACACGGATCTGCAGCAGATGTAAGAGATCACTGCCGAGTACTCGAATCAGGAGGACGGTGAGCAGCAGTCCGACCGAGACCGCTGCCGCTTTTGCCCGCCATCGAAGTTCCGAGAGTGCACGCACGAAGCGACGCGGTCCAACGATGACGATGATAGCGGTGAACAACATCGCTCCCAGTACGAGAGCAAGGTCGCGAACCACAGCTTCGAGTGCCATGCCTTCTTTCTACGGTGCCCAATGGATTAAAGTGATCCGGTCGTCGTATGCGGTTTTGGACGGGGTCTCTCACCCTTGGTACGCGTTCGTCGAACACGATGATAAACACAACCAGCCGACTGCTCTACCACCACGTTCCCAGACGGTTCGTCAATCTGTTCTTACTCGATGAGATCGCCGTTGCTGTAGGTATATCCCGCCTCTTCGAACAGTTCCCGAGTCTGTGCTTCGTCGAGTTCGCCCGCGTCTCCAGGGAAGGTAATGGGTGCAGTGCGACCGTTTGCCTCCCAGACTGACGGATGGAGGCCAAGCAATTCGCTCTCCCGTTCCGGTCGCGTGGCGTGCCCATCGAAGAACTCCTCGACGATGTAGTCGCGGTCGAGCAACCTCGAGACGACGCCACGGAATCGCCGGTTACTGAGCGCGGAGTGTCGATCGTTGAACCCGATCATGTAGAACGATGGTGTTTCACGAATAATGGGCTGAACGGAGTCTGACTCTTCTTCGATCGTTTCGAGCATATCGATACTCATTTCGTTGGCAATCACGTCGATATCGTGATCGATCAGGGAATCGAGTGCCGCCCCTTCGTTCGGGTAGACCTCGAACGAGAGCCCCTCATAACTGCTCGTTTCTTCGAATCCGCCGTTCAAGTCGCCAGCATCTTCTTCCTCTGGAACCCCATCGAGATCATCGAGAATCGATGAAAGCATGACATGCTCCTCGAACAAGGCTAACTCGAGTTGGGCGTCACCGTCTGCGTCGACAAACTCGAACAGTCCTGAACCGACTGGTTCTTCGTTGTCCCAGGTGAGTGCGGCCGTCTGCTGGTCGTTGACCAACTCACGCTGTTCGTCCCAGATATGCTCGGGCAACAGTGGAACCGTAAGCGCCCATTGGGCGACCTCTTGGGACGTCGATTCGAATTCGAACGTGACTGTGCGCCGGTCGACCGCGGTGACGTCCTCGATCAGTGTTTGGCGACCCCGATAGCGTGGCGCGGTAACCGGATTCTCGGCGTCCCCAAGCGAAGTGTCTTTGAGAAAGTTGTAGGTAAACTCGACGTCGGAGGCTTCGAGTGGTTCACCATCGTGCCAGTTTACGCCCTCACGGAGGGTGACTGTCGCCTCCACACTGCCCCCGTCATCTTCGTCTTCCGCCCACTCGATTTCGTCAGCGAGCCACGGGACGTACTCCCCATCGATCCGCCGTGTGAGCGGATCGTAGAGGAGTCCGAGGATGGTATTGACGTCGGTCAGGTCGACGACGATGGGGTTGAGTCTCGAGACGAACTGTTGTCCGAACAGCCCGATTCGCAGTGGTCGTTCTTCGCTCTCGCTATCCGGTGGGTCGAACATGGCCTGGACGTGTTCTTCGGGCGTGTACGGTACTGTCGAGAGCCCCATCTCTGTCCGTTTTGCGCCAATGTGATCGTGATACACCGCAACGGTGTAAGGTGTCGTTTCGTCCTGGACGAGATACGAGAAGAGGTCATCGAAGGTGGATAGTCGTTCGTCGCCAGCCGCCGCTCGTTGGTCGTCGAGAGACTCATCTGCAGTTGGGTCGGAAAAGCTAAATGGGTTTTGCCAGCCTTGTTCGCCCACGTAGTCTGAGTGTAAGAGCGAGCGGAGTGCATCCGGTTCCTCGAGGCCGGTATGACGGATGACAAAGATGTCGAAGTTTCGTTCAATCAATACTTCGCGATGTAACTCAGCCTCGTCAATCGGCGTTTGTGTAGTGTCGATCCCGGCAGTTTGGAGGTTTTCCGTGAGCTGCTCAGCGATCATAGCGGCCACCTGATCGTCGTCCGCAGGAACTGTTTTCACCTCAATTGCAATCTGCTCCGAAGACGGGCTTTCAGTGCGAGACCAGAGTACATCCGAGCATCCGGCGAGTGTGGCACTCCCGAGGGCTCCGAGGCTTGCCAGTATGCGACGACGGCGAACTCGGGTGTCCATTAATACCTTGGTTGCTCACGGCGCGGCATATGACTTTCTACTGATTCGACATTCTGGAACTGTCCGTGTAAAGATCTTCGGTACGATGTCTGTCATATACCCCCGTGTACTCGCTCACTCGACCGTGTTTTTCGGGGACTGGAGGACATACAACGTTAAGAGCGTTGACTGTGTATTTGGTCGCGTGATCGACTACCATGCAATGGAGTGACTCACGATGACGGATCGATTCAGCGTCGCTGGGGACACGGCGCTCATTACGGGAGCCTCGAGCGGCATCGGGCGCGCGATCGCCGAACGGTTCGCGGCCGACGGCGTCGACGTCGTCATCTGCTCGCGGAGCCAGGAAAACGTCGAGCCAGTTGCGACCGAAATAACCGAGAGCGATCGGCCTGGAGACGCACTGGCAGTCGAGTGTGACGTGACCAACGGCGACGCCGTCGAGGCCTTGCTCGAGGCCACAGTCGAAGAGTTCGGTGGCCTCGACGTCCTCGTCAACAATGCCGGCGCGAGTTTTATGGCCAATTTCGATGGGATTAGCGAGAACGGCTGGCGGACCATCGTCGACATCAACCTGACTGGGACCTATCTCTGTACGCACGCCGCAAGTGAGCACCTGAAAGACGGTGGTGGGATCGTCGTCAACCTCTCGAGCGTCGCCGGCATTCAGGGTGCGCCGTACATGAGTCACTATGCGGCAGCGAAGTCAGGCGTCAACGCTCTGACGGCCTCACTCGGTTTCGAGTGGGCAAGCGAAGGCGTTCGCGTCAACGGGATTGCACCGGGATTCGTCGCGACGAAAGGCGTCGAAGAGCAGATGGGCGTGAGCGCTGATTCCGTCGATCGATCGACTATCGACCGGCGGATGGGGACGGTCGACGAGATCGCCGATGTGACACAATTCCTCGCGAGTCCGGCCTCCTCGTACATCGTCGGACAGACGCTCGAGGTCGCTGGCAAACCCGCGATCATGGAGGATCCCAATGTCTAACGACACCAAGCGGACGCTCCACTTGCCCGTTGCCGCCCAGCCGAGTGTCGACTCGCTGGTCGAACTCGCTCAGCTGGGTGAAAGACACGGCTACGGACGCGCCTGGGTGCCGGAAACGTGGGGCCGAGACGTCGTCACCGTGCTCACCCGCATCGCGAGCGAGACCGAAACGATCGGGATCGGGCCGAGCATCGCAAACGTCTACTCTCGATCGCCTGCGCTGCTCGGGCAGACGGCAACGACCCTGCAAGAAGTTTCGGACGGTCGACTCCGACTCGGTATCGGCCCGTCGGGACCGGCGGTCATCGAGGGGTGGCACGGGGCCGAGTTCGCCCGGCCGCTCCGGCGGACACGCGAATACATCGACGTGGTCCGCAACGTGACGTCAGGTGAGACGGTATCCTACGATGGCGATATCTTCTCACTCGCGGGCTTCCGTCTCCGATGTGGTCCACCAGAGACGCCCATCCCTATCGATGCCGCCGGGATGGGGCCCAAATCCGTCGAACTGGCTGGCCGATTCGCCGACGGGTGGCACGCCACCGTGTTTACGCCCGACGGGCTCGAGGATCGTCTCGAGGACCTCGAGCGTGGGATCGAACTCGGTGATCGAGACCCAGACGACGTCCGAGTGACGCTCTCACTCACCGCCTGTGCGCTCGAGGACGGTGACCGGGCCCGGCAACTCGCACGCCAGCACCTCGCGTTCTACGTCGGGGCGATGGGCACGTACTACCACAAGTCGCTCGCCAGACAGGGCTATGAGTCCGAGGCCGACGCGATCGCTGCAGCCTGGGCGAACGGCGATCACGACGAAGCGTGCTCGGTTATCCCGGACACATTGCTCGACGACCTCGGGGCTGCTGGAACGCCAGCGGAGGCCAGAGCACTCCTCGAGCAGTTCGAAACGATCGACGGGCTCGATGCGATCGCTGTCGGATTCCCACGCGGAGCGACGATGGCAGACATTCGAGACACGATCGACGCACTCGCGCCCGAAGCATAGTCACAGGCTACGCCCTTTTCAGCCTCCCCAGGAATATCGCTCGAGTCGTGAGTCGTGCTTGGAAGCCGCGTCGAGTCGACAGTATCAGGACCGTTCCGGTGGGAGCGATGGTATGACACTGGAACGGATCGCCGTCGGATCGACGACTGAAGGGGCAAACAGTGCGTACCTCGTCGACGGCCGTGTCCTCGTCGACCCGGGCCCACCCGTCGACACCGCCTGGACCCACCTTCGGGATTGGTTGGAGGCTTCACTCGAGGCCCTCACCGACCTCGAGTACGTCGTCTGCACGCACTGGCACGCCGACCACGTTGGCCTGGCCCCTCGCATTGCGTCCGCTGCTGAGGCCACCTGCTGTCTCGGTCACGTTGATGCACCGCTGCTTGGCGCTTACCGTGACGAACGGGCCCGTCGTCTCGAGCGCGACGCGGCTGCGTTAGCAGCGTGGGGTGTACCCAGACCCGTCATCGAGGAGCTCATCGATCGTGACACGCCATCGCCGCTGCCCGAGACCACACCGGTCCGTCGTTTGCACGATGGTGACGTACTCGCCGGACTCCAGGTTCTCGAGACGCCCGGGCACACCCGCGGTCACATCGCACTCCTCGCGGACGAGGGAGTGTTGGTGGGCGATACCGTCCTGCCGACGTATACGCCAAATATCGGCGGCAGCGACACCCGGACGGCGAAGACGAATCCACTAAAAACGTACATCGAGACGCTCGAGACCCTCGAGGGTGTGCTCGAACGGAGTACCGAAGGTTCTGAACCGAGACTGTATCCTGGTCACGGAAGCCGATGCGAGCGCACGCGTATCCACGACATCCGCACCCATCACGAACGACGGACCGAGCGCATTCGGGGACTCCTCGAAGAACGCGACTCTGCAACGCCCTGGGAACTCGCCACGGACTGTTTCGGTTCCCTCGGGGGAATCCACGCTAAATTCGGCGCGGGCGAAGTTGCAGCCCACCTCGAGTATCTCGAGGGAGCTGGTGCCGTCTCCGAGGTTGATGGCGGGAAGTATACCCTCTCAGCGGCGTAAATGCGTCCGTTTCGGCCGCTGAAACGCAATTACTCGATCGGGAGTGCCGTCGTATCGATTTTACTCCGACGGTCATCGAGAACCCCAAACCGGTCTCCACGCCGGTGCTCGAGCCAGTAGAGGAGCCGTTCGGCCCACTCGAGTTTCTGTGCCTTCATTGGTTCGACGGTCGGGTCGTCGAAATCCCAGCCGACGAACCGGAGTGTCGAGGCACCCAAGTGATCGGCCAGAAAGGCTGCCCGGTCGCCGTCGGTGAATCCACCGACATTGTACACCGGTCCTACCGGTTCGGCTTGTGTCGTTGGCAAGAGCGCCGACGCCGAACAGTCGGGAACGATCGAACGGACCGCCGGGATATTGTCGCCATGGGCGTGGACGGCAACAGGGGTTCCACGAGCAGTCAATTCGACCACCGTCTCCGGATTCTTGTCGAGGTCGGTGACCATACAGTCGACGGCTATTCCCTGGTCCTCGAGGACGTCGACAGCCGTCGATGCCGCAAAGATGGCGTCGACGTCGTCTTCCGTGACGCGAGCGAGTTCCCCAGCGTGCTCGAGCGATGGTCCGGCACCGACGATAGCAACCGTGGGATCTTCGGGGAGATCGAACGTGTCGAACGAAAAGGGACTGGTCAGGGCAGCGAGCACGTCACGGGCTCGTTCGTCGGCCGCTCGGTCGAAGCCAAACGACTCGATAATAGCGTCGTAGACGGGCTCCCAGGTTGTGAATTTCATACCAGTAGCTCACGAGTGTTGTCGACACCAATAATCCGGTTGTGGGCCGAGCAGCGCCTCGCAAGTACCCCTACCCGTGAGGCAACTCGGCTTCCATCCCCATCTTTCGAACCCGTTGCCATAAGCTTTCTCTTACCGAACCACTTTACACAGCTCATCCTGTAGCTGGCCAATATCGCCGTCCGCACCGTCTAAACTCCGTGAAATGTGCTTGATCGATGCGGATGAACCGAGCAAGAGTGAGCGGCCGTCAGCGAGGTCGAGCCAATGGGCACCGTGATCGTGAGCGAGTTGACCGAGGCGATCCCGTGCAGAGGGATCGAGCCCATCGATCTCGAGGGTGTGGCTGATCCACTCTTCGGCCAGTTCGGGGTCGATTCCACCTTCTCGGAGGTACGCCCGAACGTCACGGTTACAGACGACGTCGAGTTGGGCGACCCGAACGCCATCAATCACCGTCGAGGAGCGTTCAGTAAAGGCGTCACCGATGATCGCCGCATCTCGAGTTTCGGCCACGTCGTGGGTCCTGATGATGTGTGCCCCTCGTTCGATCGCCATCGACGTCGCTGCCAGGCTCACCGCCAACCGTTCGTCGGTGTCACGGTCAGCCAGTGATCCGAGGAAGTTTTTCCGATTGATCGAGACGAGCATTGGGCGCCCGAGTGCCCGGAACTCTCGCAATCGACGGAATGTCTCTCGATCGTCTTCGAGCGTCTTTGTCTCACTCCAGCTGCCGAATGCGGGGTCGATAATCGTCTTGTCGGTGAACCCGTTCTGTTTCAGGGCTTCGTACACCTGATCGACGTAATCGGCTGTCTCTGCCCAGTCGGCTGATTTTCTGGCGGCCCAGTCGGTTTCTTCGACAGCCCCCGGGCGCTCGAGGTCCGGTGGGCTCGCCATTTTTGCGACGGCCACGTCGTACTCTTCACAGACCCCTGGCATTGCCGGGTCCGCAAACCCACAGATGTCGTTGACCATGTCGAAGCCGCTGGCGAGGGCTTCATCGGCAACGCTCGCATACCGCGTTTCGATGGAGTACACGGCGTCCCCGGAGACACTCTGGATCGTCTCGAGTGCGACGTGGAGGCGCTCGAGTTCCTCCTCTGCGGTCAACACCTCGAATCGTTTGTTGGCCGACTCGAGTCCGATATCGACGATGTCGGCCCCTTCGTCGATCAGTTGCTCGTCGACGTACTGGGCGGCCTCGCCGGGGTCGTCGAACACGCTCGGGTCGTACGGCGATTCTTCGCTGACGTTCAACACGCCCATGATGCGTGGGGGGTGGTCGTCACCGATTCCCAGGCCCGCTGCGTCGACGTTCTTCATACGCTGTCTGAGGGCGGGACATAAAAATGAACGGTGGTACCGGCGAACGCGACGGGAATATCAACACCAGCCTCCGCTCGACCATGACGATTCGCAGCTACTAGTCAGCGTCATCCCTCGAGTGGTTCCCCGACGCCGAACAGTCGCTTTTTACTTTCCCGGACGAAACCTCGAGTATGGGAAAGATTAGTATCGGAATGCTCGGCTGGCGCTTCGACGAGGACCAGATCCTCGACGAAGACGGTGAGTTCCGGCCG
>PUKM01000260.1 GCA_003552325.1 Natrialbaceae archaeon
GAGGGTAAACGGTGCATCGTAGCCCAGGCTCCAGAACAGCGGGTAGCCGACGACGAGCGTCATCGCCGCCGTCGCCAGCTGCAACACGTAGATCGCGTACAGCGTCTCTCGAGTGCGGAGACCGAGGGCGTAGATGATGTCGCGGTACTCGTGCGGGACTGGTGCGACGGCCGCCTGCACTGCCGCGTCAGCCTTGAGGAGAAGCGCGAAGAGCAAGAGGACGAATAACGCGAATTTGACGGCCAGTTCGGGGGCCGAGGTGGCCAACGAGACGGCAATGTCCTGGACTTGTGCGATGGCCCACATCTGTACTTCGACGGCTTCGATGGTGAACTCTTCGTCCATCACCGTCACCGTCATCTCCGCCGGGATCGCCTCGAGAACGCCGATGAGTTCGTCTCGACGGACGTACAGTGTGTAAACGATGGGGGCAAAGACGGCGACGACACCGACGAATCCGATCAAGGTTGCGATGACCCCCGCCGTCCACTCAGAGACGCCGCGCCGGGTCAACCAGCCCTGGACAGGCAACAACACGTAGGCGACGGTCACCGCAAAGAGGACGGTCCCCAGGACCTCGAGCATGATGAGCCCGGTGATGAGCCCCAGGGCGGCGACGACGCCAGCGAGTACGTATCGTCGATCTCTCGTCACAGTGGGTGCTCTGTCTGAAACCCTAAAACTGTTCGCCTCGAATGAGACTCCGCCTTTTATACGTGTCACCGCCTCCCATTTGGTTCTCACCGGTCGGCTGACGTCTTCGCTCTCAGCACCGAGTGACGTGTGTCCAAACCACACACACTTTGTACCTCGAGGGTGTTGTCTGACCCATGAAACGTGTCCCAGGCCGGGATACGCGGCCGGCCTACTCCGATAAGCGCCGTACGTGGTATGGCTTCGGCACGCTAACACGCGCGAAGAAATCACCGTTTGGACAGTATTTACACGACATTATGTACGTCTTCTCGGAGCTGTCCGTACTGGGTCTGCCCGCGATCATGCTGGCGTTCATGTACCCCGATCCGAGCGCGTACGGGGTGACGAGCGCCGTCCTCATCACGTGGCTCACCATGACGACCGTCGGTGCCGGGATCCGCGGTGGCTGGGTCCCACCCCTCGGCACGGAGATTCGAGGCTGGGTGTCACTCGCGCCGTCGCTGATCGTGCTCAGGCTCCTCTACTACAACACCGTGATTGGACTCCTCTCGTTTGGCTCACCATGGCTCGCCGAGTTCCTCTCGTTCGAACCGCTCACGATCGTCTTTGCTTTCGTCGGCAGTCTCCTCGCCGTCCTCGTGTTCCCTCGACTCGGTGAATCGGTGTACCACACGCTTTCAGGGGAGTAATCACCCGGGTTCGACACGCTTTACCACCTTCGTTCCGAAACGTGGGCCATGAGCTCTGTCCCCACACGAGACGAACTCGAGGAAGAATATACCTGGGACCTCGAGAGTATCTATGCGACTGACGACGACTGGGAGGCTGCCTACGAAGCGGCCACCGCGCTGATCGAGGATGTCGCGCAGTACGAAGGCCAGACGACCGACGATGCCGAGACGCTGCTCGCTGTCTTCGAGGCTCGAGACACGCTGATGCGTGAGATTTCGAAACTCTCGAACTATGCGCGCATGCGAAGTGACGAGAATACGGCCGATCAACACTATCAGGCGCTCAGTGCTCGAGCGCAGGCGCTCGTGGCTGAGGCGCAGTCGGCCGCCTCGTTCATCGAACCGGAACTCCAGAAACTCACCCCTGAGGCGTTCGACTCGATGGTCGAGGCCGAACCCGCACTCGAGGTCTACGACCACTACGTCGACGACGTGTTGCGGATGAAACCGCACACCCGATCGGCCGAAGTCGAGGCATTGCTCGCTGATCTCGGTGAGGTCACGAGCGCTCCGAGTGAGGTGTATGGGATGCTCTCGAACGCCGACTTGACGTTCCCCACGGTCGAGTCGAGTGACGAGGACGAGGAGACGGTCGAAATCACCCAGAGCAACTTCGTCAATCTGCTGCGCCGACCGGACCGAGAGTTCCGCCAGACCGTTTACGAGGCGTACTTCGACGAGTGGGAGACGGTCCGAAACACCGTCGGTGCGTCCTACAAGAACAGCGTCAAGACCGACGTCAAACTCGCCCAGGCACGCAACTACGATACGGCCCGCGAAGCCGCCCTCGACGGGCCGAACGTCCCCGTCGAGGTGTACGATACACTCGTCGAGAGCGTCAACGACAACCTCGAGCACTTGCATCGACACGTCGAACTCAAGCGGGATACCCTCGGCGTCGACGACCTGCAAATGTGGGACCTGTACATGCCCCTGACGGGTGGTGATGAACCGGACCTCCCCTACGACGAGGCCGCCCAGTACGTCGTCGAGGCCGTCGCACCCCTCGGCGATGCGTACCAGTCACGCGTCGCCGAGGGCCTCGAGTCCCGATGGGTCGACGTCTACGAGAACGAGGGCAAGCGGTCTGGGGCCTACTCCAGTGGCACCTACGATACCCAGCCGTTCATCCTGATGAACTACCAGGATGACGTCGCCTCGATGTACACCCTGGCCCACGAACTCGGCCACTCGATGCACTCCGAACTCACGAAAGACGAACAGCCTTACATCTACTCGAGCTACGAAATCTTCGTCGCCGAAGTCGCGAGTACGGTCAACGAGTCCCTGCTCACGCACCACCTCCTCGAGACCGTCGAGGACGACACTTTCCGGACGGCCATCCTCAACGAGTTCGTCGAACGCGTCCGCTCGACGCTCTACCGTCAGACCCTCTTCGCGGAGTTCGAACACGAAGCCCACCGGCTCGAGGAAGCGGGCGAACCGCTCACGCCCGACCGTCTGGACGAGCTCTTTGGTGGTCTCAAGGAGCGATATTACGAGCCAGCAGTCGTCGACGACCGCATCGCCCGTGAGTGGATGCGCATCCCCCACTTCTACCGAGCGTTTTACGTCTACCAGTATGCAACGGGGATTTCGGCCGCGCTGGCAATCGCCGACGACATCCTCGAAAACGGCGAGTCGGCCGCCCAGGATTACCTGTCGTTCCTCGAGCATGGGTCCAGAGAATACCCACTCGAGTTACTCCGGATCGCCGGTGTCGACATGAGTAGTTCCGAACCGATCGACCGGGCATTGTCGACCTACCGCGACCGAATCGAAGAACTGGACGACTTACTCGAGTGAGGCACGGTCGGTCGTTTCATCCCTGGAGGAAGGATTATCAGGGTCTGGCGTCCAGCGTGACGCCTCGCATCTCGAAGCGTGCGCCACCGTCGGCGCTTTCGGTAACCTCGACCGTCCAGTCGTGGGCACTGGCGATATCGGCGACGATCGCCAGACCGAATCCGGTGCCGCCTTCGGCCGTCGTGTATCCCGACTCGAGCACGCTCTGTCGATGCCCCTCGGGGATCCCAACCCCATCATCCTCGACGTAGAATCCAGACTCGTCCTCGAGAATGCCGACGCTGTCATCGGCTCGTCCCGTCCGGCCGATGACGACCTGGCCGCCCGCTTGGACAGGGAGCGTCTCACCCAGACGACTCGTCATCGACGACGTCCCCGATCCGGGCGGCCTCCGCTCGAGGCACGATCACCAGGTGCTCGTCGACGGCCGCGACGACGAGGTCGTCGATGCCGATCGCGGTGACGGTTTTGTCCGGGGCGACGATCACATTGTCTCGTGCCTCGACCGTCCGCAGGTCGGTGTCGAGGGTGACGTTGCCAGCATCGTCACAGGACAGGCCAGGACCGTCAGAACCGACGCGTCCAATCGCGTCCCAGGTTCCCATGTCGTCCCAGCCAACAGTTGCGGGAAGGTCGACGACGACAACGTCCTCAGTACGCTCGAGCACCCCGCGGTCGACACTGACGGGATCGACAGCCTCGAACGCACTCACCAGCGAGTCGCCGTCCTCGAGCGCCTCGAGCATCGGTGCGAGAGGGGTGTCCCTCGCTGCGCGAAGCAGGGCCTGTGGTGTCCAGGCGAAGATGCCGGCGTTCCAGCGGGCCCCTTCGGTTTCGAGTGCTCGTGCAGTCGCGTAATCAGGTTTTTCGTGAAACCGGTCGACGCGACGGGTGTTGGCGCGTTCCCCCTTACGTTCGTGGGAGGCCTCTCCCTCGAGGGGCGCTCCCGGGACGATGTGGCCGAACGCCGTCTCCGTGCGCGTGGGCTCGATCCCGAGCGTCACGAGCGAACCCGTCTCCTGGGCGACCGTAGCCGCGTACTCGAGCGTCCGGGTAAACGCTGCGTCGTGCTGAATGTGGTGATCACTTGGGAGGGTGACTAAGACACAGGACTCACCGCGTTCGGCGAGCCGCCAGGCGGCATACACGGCCGCCGGTCCAGTGCCGCGGGCCGTCGGCTCGAGCAACACTGTCGCCGCCTCGACACGCTCACGAACCGCGGTCTCGAGCGTTGCGGTCGTCACCACGATTTGCTCGTCTGCAATCGGGTCGGTGCGTGCGAGCGTGCGCTCGAGGAGGGTCTGTTCCGCGCCGAGCTCGAGCAGTTGCTTGGGCTGTTCGGGACGGCTCAAGGGATACAGTCGACTGCCAATCCCGCCGGCGAGAATACAAGCGACAAGGGGTGGATCGTCGGCTACCACGTCTCGATTCGCCCGTCGTGGATGTCCTCGACACACCCTTCACAGTCGGGATGGTCGGCTTCGTAACAGGCCGGACGGTACTGCTCGTCGAGTTTCACTGCTCGCCGCTCGGTGTAGCGACGGCAGACGATTTTCGTACGGTCGGCTTCGTCAGTCGGGAGTTGGCGAGCGTTTCGGGCCACTCGATAGGCCTCGCGTGCCTCCTCGAGTTGGCTATCCGCCGACTGGCGAAACTCCTCGTACTGAGAACCAGCCTGGGCGAGTGTCGTGCGCAGGAGTCGCTCGATTCGATCCCGATCAGCCATTGGGCTCCCTTTGTGGGCAGCGCACAAATAGTATGTGACGCCTGGATGGCGACGAGAACGTCGTTTGGCAGGAGCTTAAAATAGGACTCGCTCGAGTGTCGCGTATGGAAACCAAAAACGTTGGCGGTCGTGATCGAACGCTCCGGGCAGTCCTCGCTGTCGTGCTCGCAATCGCCGCACTCGTGGCGTTCAATCAAGGAAATCGAGCCGGGGGCGCCCTCGCCGGGGTCGGAGCGATCGGGCTCGCCATCAACGCCCTCACGTGTTTCTGTGGTCTCAACGCAGCACTCGGGATCGACACGACGTCGAACGCGGACTCGAGTGAACCCTGAGCTAACGGACGCAGACGGTGGAAAGCGGAAGTGACCATAGACCACTGCTCGTGGGCGTTCTTGGGCACCTGAGTGGACGCAGCAGATCACTTTCACCCCGGTAGCGGCAGTTTAAATACTATCGGGAGCGAACTGGGGTATGCCTCCCATGGATACACAAGAGGAGGCGTGATCAGATGAGCGACGTACGCCAACACGCAGAAGACATACACGCGCAGTTTTCAGACCACGTCGACGACACCGTCGACGACATACACGAACGGCTCACGACCCTGGTCGATGAGTACAAAGTGCCCATCGACGAAGCCCGACGCTCGGTGACTACCCACTACCTCGAGGAAGCCGGCCTCGAGCGCGAGGACATCTCGAGTGGCTCGAGCGAAGCGGCGAAGATCGAAGAGATCGACGAACCCGAAGCCTGGGTCGACCTGACGGCAAAGGTCATCGAGCTTTGGGAACCACGCAGCGACTCCATCGCACAGGTTGGATTGCTCGGTGACCCGACGGGGACGATCAAGTTCACCAAGTGGGCCAAATCGGACCTGCCTTCCCTCGACGAAGGTGGCGTCTACACCCTCCGAAACGTCGTCACCGACGAGTACCAGGGCCGGTACTCGGTCAAACTCAACTCGACGACCGTCGTCGAGGAACTCGACGAGGAGATCGAAGTCGGCGACGACACGAGCGAGATCGAAGGGGCGCTCGTCGACATGCAAAGTGGCAGTGGCCTCATCAAACGCTGTCCCGAGGACGACTGTACCTACGTGCTCCAGAACGGCCGCTGTCCCGACCACGGCGAGGTCGAGGGCGAGTTCGACCTCCGTATCAAAGGCGTCGTCGACGACGGTCTCGACGCCCACGAGGTCATCTTCGACGCCGAAGCCACCCAGTCGCTGACGGGAATCAGCCTCGAGGAAGCCAAAGAGATGGCGATGGACGCCCTCGACACCACGGTCGTTGCCGACGAAATCCGTGACCGCGTCGTCGGGACGTATTACCGCGTCGAAGGGCCGACCTTCGGACGCTACGTGTTGGCTGATGACGTCGAGGAACTCGACGGGCCGGTCGATGGTGAACAGCTGCTGATCAAAGCGAGGTCGATGTAAATGTCTCAAGCCCAACTCACCCGCGAAGTCGCCCGCCGCGTCTTCGCCTCCGAATTCAACGACTCGACGTACGCGTTCAAAGAGTCCGACGACGAACGTGCCCCGAACTACGCCCTGTTACCGACTGGAGACCGCGCCAACCGTGTCTTCTTCGTCGGGACCCTCACCGAAACCGAAGACGTTGGTGACGAAAGTGAGTACTGGCGCGGACGCGTCGTCGACCCGACGGGGACGTTCTTCGTCTACGCTGGCCAGTACCAGCCCGAGGCCGCAGCCGTCCTCCGTGATACCGAGCCACCAGCCTACGTCGCGATTGTGGGCAAACCACGAACCTACGAGACCGACGACGGTACTGTCAACGTCTCCGTTCGTCCCGAATCGATCGCCGTCGTCGACGAGGCGACCCGTGATCGCTGGGTGCTCGAGTGTGCCGAACGCACCCTCGACCGGATCGACGCGTTCCGCGAGTGGGAAGCCGATCAGGAGGCTCCTGAGAGCGGGTCGACGGTGCCGACGAACGAGTACGCACAGATGGCTCGCGAGCGATACGAGTTCCCCATCGAGAACTATCGCCGGGACGTGATCGCCGCCCTCGAAAGTCTCGAGCAAGTCGAAGCGTCGGCCTGATTCTCGGGCACGTTTTCGACACAAACCGCCAAGACACGGTGTCTGACTAACGATTAAGTACCCAGAGACACCACGTGTAGACACTCCATGGGCAACAAGAACAAGACGATCTCCTTTCGCGTCAACGAGGACGCTTTCGATGCACTCCAGGAAATCGCCGAGGAACGTGACATCTCGTTGTCCGCCGTCTTCCGTGACTACGTCGACCTGCTCGTCGAACACGACGGCCAAGTCGTGGTCGTCCCCGAAGACGAACTCGGGCGCGTCGAAGACGAGCCGTCGTTCCCGCCGACAGTCGAGGTGCCCAAGAGCTTCGTCCGCGAACACGAACGTCTCGAGCTCGAGACCGAACATCTCCGTGAGCAACTCGAAGAGCACAAAACCTACGTGACGGAGCTTCGAGACCGCCTCGAACGAGAGGAAGAAGAGGTGTTGTTGCTCGATGATCTCGATGAAGAAACCGAATCGACGCCACTTCAGTGATCGTGCGCGCCCGTTATCGTCGCTTCAAAACAAACGGGAACGGATTCACCGGGCGAGCACGCGCGCTGGGTTTGCGATGGTCGGCGAGTTCACCGGCCGACTCGAGTGTCGGTTCTCCTGACTGGTTAGGGAGTGGTTTCTTGTTACCTGCACAGGGCAGGTAACCTCGCTGTGTACGAAGGGAAATCCGTCGCCGTTTTGCACCCCCGTTGGCCGGGCCCAGGACGATGTTCCGGTATGAAGGAGTCCGTGCTAAATCCCGGTGGAGGGGTGAGTGACTCGAGAGCAGAGACCGCGACATGCGGGTGTGTAACCCGTGTCGTGAGCGATCGGACCACCACGGGTCGAATTGGACGGAGGGGGGCGCTCGATGCCACCGCATCCGAGACGTGTTTGCGTGACCGTTCGGTGTGGGATGTGGTCGAATAGCCTTAGTGTCAATGGAGGGGTTATTCACCCTCCAGGTGCGGATTCTGCCTAGTTTGGCATAAGACATATACAGAAGTATCACCTACTTTACAGTGAGTTATGCGCAAGCTAGACACTCCGAACCGAGACATCTTCGTATACGATGATGCTGACGTCGACTCACTCCCGATCGAAGGAGACCTGCAGCTACCAGCGGTCTCGCATGATGACGGATTTAGCCCAAGCGACGACGAGCAGCCGGTGATGTACCCGGGCGACGTTGTCGTCCACATCGTCGATGACGAGATTGTTACCGCCGAACTGATAATCAAGAAGTTCGACGACCAAATTATCGTCCAGTCACTTGACTCGGGGCTGCCAACGCTTATCGATTACCCGTATTTCAGCTCACGGTTCAACCGAGCCGATGAGTCGATTCTGTACGACAACGTCGCCCCGGAATGTGAGGATCCAGACATCCGGTTCGACGTGGATGAGATCGAGCGTCCGGAAACCGTCGGCCGATCCCGGTAACAGACAGATGCACGTAGAGGCAGTACGCGTTCGTAACCACAAGTCAATCGAAGACACCGGCTGGGTCAGCCTCGACGGCCTGACCTGCCTTATCGGCCGCAACGAGTCCGGGAAGACCGCGTTCTTACGCGCCATAGAACGGTTCAACCCGGCATACGGCGGCGAGGAGTTCGATTTCACCGTCGAATATCCACGTGACGAGCTCTCGGCGTATCGCGACGGGCACGATGACGACCCCGACGTCGTCGCCAGCGTTCGCGTCAGCCTCGAACCCGAGGATCGCGAACAACTCGAGGCGGAACTCGAGGCGGAGGTGCCATCGAAGACGACGTTCGTCGTTTCCGTAGACTACGCGAACGAGTTCCACTGGGAACTGTCGGACGAGAGTGACTTCGATCTCGATCCGGACATCGTCGAGTCAACGGCCGCCTCGGTGCTGGCCGACCGGCTTCCCACGTTCCAATACATCGGGGAGTACACCGTTCTGCCCGGACGGCTGTCGGTAGAGCAGCTACTCGAGCGTGAAGCCGAAGGGGCCCTCGAACCGGGCGATGAGGTGTTTTTATCCCTCGCATCGATCGCAGGAATCGACCTCGATGCGCTCCACGAGGGTGAAGAGAGCCGCCGCGAACGGATCGCGGAACTGGAGGCCGCCTCCAGACGGGTAACCGACGCTGCAATGAGCTACTGGAGCCAAAGTGGCAACATCCGTCTCCGGATCGACCTGGTCGAAGAGGACGGGGAGGGTATCCTCGAGGTCCGTGTCGAGGATGTCGACGCCGACGTCAGTGTCGAGTTCGACAGCCGATCACAGGGCTTTCGATGGTTCGTCTCGACGTTCTGTACCCTCTATGACAGCTCACAGAGTGATCAGGGGCCCGTGTTACTGCTCGACGAACCCGGGTTGAACCTCCAGCCGCGTGCCAAACACGAGTTTCGCTCCTTCCTCGAGGAGGCGGTCGCGGGCGACCGGCCGGTCGTCTACACGACCCACTCGCCGCATATGATCGATCCCGAGTCCGTCCACCGGGTGCAGACGATTCGAGCGAACCCCCCGTCAGGGCCGAACGTCACGAACGATCCGACGATGTTCGACCCCGACAGCCGGTTCCTCCTACAGAACGTGATCGAACTGGGCGTCATCGACGCCATGCTCGCCCGTCCACAAACGTTACTGGTCAACGAACGGGCCGATCAGCTCTTCGTCCAGAACGTTTCTGAGCTATTCCGTGCGACTGGGAGCGACGATCCGCTCGATTCACGGTGGACGATCGTGCCGGTCCATGGAGAGGCGAACGTTCCCTGGTTCGTGACGCTGATCGATGCCGTCGATCTCGATGTCGCTGCGCTGTTGTCCGATCGCGAGCCAATCGACAGCTGGCTCCGCGAGGGCGATCACGGCGTTCGGTCGGAGAACGTCGTCACTATCGACGAATTCGCCGACGTGCGTGCGGGGGCTGGAACCGTCGAGGACCTGCTCTCCACCGAAGCGTATCTGGACATCGTCAATGAGGCCTACGCAACTGAACTCCGTGAAGCGGGGATCGATCGCCTCACCACAGATCACCTCCCGAGTGCCAAAGGTAACGGGATCATCGACCGCGTCACGACGGCTTTCGAGCGGGCGGAGGTCGCCGATGAACGGTTCGATCGTGAGGTCCCAGCAGAGTACTTCTTCCGGCATCGCGAGGAGTTCGCTGAGACGATCAACGACATGTCACGGCGCGGATTCAGCCAGCTGTTTCGTCAGTTCAACGACCGTATCAGCACCTTCGAGGGGGTCTCCAAACGACGGAAGACGTTCCTCGAGACGCTGGGCTTCCGGTGACAGCCTCCTCGCCGTGAACAGTTATCGACTCGTCGGGACTGAGCAAACGCGTCGCGTTTGCGATGTTCGGCGAGGACACTGACCAACTCGAGCGAAGCGAGAGGAGTGAAATGGACTCGCCGGGATTTGAACCCGAAGGAAGACGGTCGCTCGCTTCGCTCGCACTGCGACTTCCAGGGCTTCAAACCCCGGTCTCGACGAAACTAGCCACGGCTCGCGAGTGTGCTCGCTGTGGATTATTATGGACTCGCCGGGATTTGAACCCGGGGCCTCTTCCTTGCGAAGGAAGCGATCTGCCACTGATCTACGAGCCCTCGAGCGACTTTACCCATGGTTCGTACTTGTGTCTTCCGTTTCTCTCAGTACGGTCTCGCCGGTGGCGATTCCGGCTGACGCTGCACCTCGAGGAGACCGACTCGCCCGGCAACCAAACCGATGAAGAAGCCGGTGAAGTGGGCGATCAGCGCGACCTGTGGGGCGGCAGTCAAGAGCGTGATGACGGCAGCGAGGATGGCAAACACGAGTACTGCCATCCAGCGAGGCACCTCGATGCGAGCCGCCAGTCCATCGGAGAGGCGGTTGCCAGCGAGCAGGTAGCCCATGAGCGCGAAGACTGCGCCACTGGCCCCGAGTACGCCAGCCGCAGTGGCGTCACCGCTCACAGAGGCGATCGCGTCGGTGATGGTCACCTGCGCGATCCCGGCGATCGCCCCGGTCGTGACGAAAAAGAGGTGGAAGCGAAGGCGGGTCGTCGCTCGAGCTACAGGATAGCCGAAGAGGACGAGGGCGACGCTGTTCGAGAGGAGGTGATCGGGGCCAGCGTGGGCGTAGACGCTGGTAAAGACGGTCCAGGGGTGGTGGTCGATAGGTGCCTGGAGGATGAACAGGGTAGCCATGGCTGCCAAACCGATCGTCGCTGCGATCAACTGCGCGACGTACACGATGGCGAAGAGGCCGAGCGTCTCGAGGAGTGCACGACCACCGCCGGCGTCGGAGGCCATAGGGTGTCTAGTGAGTGTCGATAAAAGAGTATACCGCCTCACTCACATCCGCTGATGGTTCAGGCTCCCCTTTCACGTCCGTTCGACGTGCTGGTAGCCGTTCGCTTCCGTCCCGGGGTTATTCGGGTAACGGCTCCATACCAAAGGCGTCCGTGCTGGAGGAAGACGTGAGACCTGTGTCACGCGTCGAACCAGCCACAACCCGGACCGCCACGAGTAGCGAGCAGCGAACGCTTCCACGTCGAGCCTACGATCTGTATCGCGAGGTTGGTGCCCGTCGCGTCCTGGCGGCTGGCCTCGAGCAGGCACTCACAGCGCTGCCATACAGTGAGCCAATTCGGGCGAGGGCCCACGAGCACGTGCACCACCGTGCTGGCGCACAC
>PUKM01000027.1 GCA_003552325.1 Natrialbaceae archaeon
ATCGCTGCCCTGACGGTCCTCCTCTATGCGTTCGCGGCACCGATGGCTGCCGGTGGTTACACCCAACTGGCAATCTACACCGACGAGGATGGCGAGTTGGTCGCGGACATGCCCGATACGGGGGCGCCGGACCAGGAGATACCGATCACGTTCCAGATTCACAACAACGAGGGGCAGCCGATGAACTACACGGTGGTCATGCAAGAGCAGGTGGTCGACGACGGTTCGGTGGTCGATCGAACGGACCATCGCGAGATCAATGCGACCAGTGAGTCGGACGACGGGGGACGGATGACGGCCGAACGAACCGTGACACCTGTTGCGGAAGAAAACGAAACGGTTCGGATTGTGGTCCTCCTCTATGAGGATGATGCACCGGCGACCCCGACGAAAGACGAGGCCGACCAGTACGCCTACTTTTGGGTGACGATCGAGACGCCGCCGGACGCACCGGGCACGCTCGAGGACAACAGCACGGAGACGGAGCCGGGGGCAGATACTGATGACGAGGGTGGTGACGATGGGGAAGATGCAGGTGACGATGACGACGATGTACCAGGGGTTGTCGATGACGATGAAGGCGACGATGATGAAGGTGATGACGACGGTGGAGATGACGATGAAGGTGATGACGACGGTGGAGATGACGATGAAGGTGATGACGACGGTGGGGACGACGATGAAGGTGATGACGACGGTGGGGACGACGATGAAGGTGATGACGATGAAAGCGATGACGACGAAGGCGACGACGATGAAAGCGATGACGACGGTGGAGATGACGATGAAAGCGATGACGACGGTGGAGATGACGATGAAAGCGATGACGACGGTGGAGATGACGACGAAGGCGACGACGATGAAGGTGATGACGAAGACGACGACGATGAAGGCGACGACGACTGATTACGAAACTCGAGTCACTCTCACTACACGCTCGGTCAGCGTGACTCCAGCGAGTCAGCCATTAATGACGTTTCCCGGGTGAGAGTAGTGTCTGGGTACGCAACTTGCTACCTCTCTTGGAGGATGAGCGCCCGCAGTTCGACCTGCGGCAGCGTTTCAACTCCCGAACTACTCACTGCAAAACGCGATTCCGTGGGTCAGACCCCACTCACACAGCGTGTTCTGACTCGATTACCTCGGCCATCTCGAGGTCCTTTTCCGTAATCCCGCCGGCATCGTGTGTCGTCAATCGAATTTCGACTTCGCGGTAGCGGATAATCAGTTCGGGGTGGTGGAACTGTGCCTCGGCGATTTCGCCAACCATCTGTGCGAAGTTGACCCCACGCAAGTAGTCATCGAACTCATATATGCGTACGATTTCATCACCCTCTCGCTCCCATGCTGCTGGGAGACGCTCGGCCACTTCTTCGTCTGAGCACACGTCTGTCATGGTTTACCTGACGGAAGCCAGTAAAATAATCATTGTGCCCGTTTCGGGGCAGCCAGTTCAGATCAGAATCACCGTACCCGTCAGGTCTCGATCAAAAGGTGAAACCGGACCGCCACAATCCGTCGTACGTGCTCGTGTACGGTTGTCAAGACACTCAGCGCAGACGACTCAACCGGCTCGAAAGCCGACGTGAACCACTAATCGTCGTCAGTGATGCCAATCGATGTGTCTCCTGGACCGGTGAATCCACTCGAGTCCATCGCACTCGCCGATCGCTCCGCAGAGAACGATGGGTCGAACAGGTGTAACGCGGTGTTGATGGTCTCCCAGTCGTCTTCGGCGGCCGCCTCACGGAGGCTCTTGGTTGGGGGGGCCAGCAACTGCCCGACGAGAGAATCAGCCATCGCTTCGATAATTTGTCGGTGCTCCTCGGTCAGCGATTCCGTCGCCTCGAGCCGGGAGAACGCCGTCTCGAGTTCCCGTTGTTTGAGCCGTTCAGCTGAGGCGTACATCGCGGCGATGACCTCATCAGCACGGGCGCGTTTGTACTGTTCGTCGAGTAACTGCACCTCTTCGCTGATGATCGCTTCGACCTCCCGGGCTGCGTCGAGGCGGTCGACTCGAGTGGCCTCGGTAATCGACTCGAGGTCGTCTAAGTCGTAGACAGTAACCTCTTCCTGGGTATTGACCCGGGGACTCACGTCACGCGGCTGACCGAGGTCGACGATGACCTGTTCGTGCTCGCCAACGTGGGGTGGCCCTATCAGGGGTTTCGGGCTTCCCGTTGCCGTCACAATCACCCTTGCCTTTTGGGCAGCCTCCTCGAGGGCCTCTAGCCCGATTCCGCGGCCGGGGACCGGGAGTTTGTCGGCGGTGTGTTCGGCATGCGGGATCGTTCGATTGGCGACGGTTACCTCGGCGACTCCGCTGTCAGCGAGACTCCGAGCAGCGAGTTGTCCCATCTCACCGGCACCGACGACGAGTGCGCGTTCACCCTCGAGGGCGACGACTGAGGCGGCGAGCTCGACGGCGGCCGAACCGAGAGACACGATCCCTTCGTTGATCGCCGTCTCCGTTCGCGCGCGCTCGCCGACGTGGATTGCTTTCGTGACGGCAGCCTCGAGCATCTGGCCGATACCGCCGGCACTCCTGGCGTCTTCGTAGGCGGTTCGTACTTGCCCGATGATCTGGTCTTCGCCGATGATCACCGATTCGAGCCCGGTGGCGACCCGGAGGAGATGTCTCAAACTCTCGTCGTGTTCCGTGCTGACGAGTACGTCGTCATCCACAGGGTCGAAAAACGCCTCGAGTGCCGCGCGACCATCGCTGGCCTCCGGCGTGACGACGTAGGCTTCCGTCCGGTTACAGGTAGAGATGACGAACGCCTCTTCGACTTCGGGGGCCGAACAGAGCGTGGCGACGGCTAGCCGTTGACTCTCGGGGCTCGAGCGGGCGATGTCGTCGACACTGCCGTGTCTATGCGTGACCCGCATCCCCGAGATCACGCCCGTTCGCATCACGGCGACTCACCAGCCGGAGGCTGTTCGCTGTCCAGCACGTCCTCGATCACTTGCCGGCTGTTGGCGGTACCACTACGTAAAGCTGTCCAAATTTCAGGCGTATTCACCACCTCGGTGACAAGAGCCTGCCGGTGCTCCTCCGGTACGTTTCGAGCTTTCAATTCCTGTCGCAGTTCCCCAAGCACTGTTGCCATCGCTCCAGTACCCTCGAGGGTCTCCTCGAGTTCTTTTCTGAGGTGTTTACTCAGGACGGGAGCGGTCCCCCCGGTGGCGATGGCGACGGTGACGGGCGGCTCGTCAACCGTGGCGGGAACGACGACGCTGCCTGCCTCTCGTCCGCCAGCCCGATCAGCGCGGTTGACTAGGACGTGGTGTTCGTTCGCTTCGTCGACGATCGCATCGTTGACCGCCCTGTCATCCGTTGCAGCGACGACGAGCGCCGGGTCGTGTCGCTCGAGCCACTCGCCAACCTCGTCCGGGGTCGGCGCGGCTCGGATCCGCTCGGCGTCACCGAAATCGGCATCGACGAACCTGGGGCTGATGACGACCGCTCGTGCCTCGCGGGCGAAGCGGCGAGCTTTGCGAGCACCGACGGGGCCGCCGCCGAACACGAGCACCGTTTCGTCCGTGAAGTCGTGAAAGAGGGGGATCATCTCGAGTGAGGCGTGTCAGTGTCGCGTTCGCGCTACCGGGCCTGGGTGTTTGCCTCCGCGCGCTCAGCGAGGCGGATGCCGGTCTTTTTGAGGATCTGTGACGAGAACAGGGTGTCCCAGTCGTCCTCGCCAACGTCCCAGTGTTCTTCCATCGTGGCTTTGACTTCCTCGACGCGGCGGTCGCTTTCGGCTTCCGTCCGGCCGTGAGTCATCGCAAACACGTTGTACGGCCAGACACCATCGTGGCGCGGCCGTTCGTAGCAGTGGGTGACGAACGGCAGCGCTGCGACTTTCGGCCCGACGGTCGAAACCAGTTCGTCGGGGACGTTCCAGACGGTCATGCCGTTTTCGGTGTATCCGAGTTTGTAGTGGTTCGGGATCACGCCGATCCGTCGAATCTTCCCCTCTACATTGAACCGTTTGATCGTCTCGAGAGTCCACTCGAGGTCCTGTCGGATGGCGTCGGCGATGTCGGCGTACGGGGTGGCCGTCACCGGGAAGCCGTCCTGAATCTCGAGGACGAGGTCGCGTTCGGCGGGCGACAGTGTCTGCTCGCCACTCGGTTCGACGGTGGGTCCCAGGTCCGTACAGTCGATGCCACCGTCGGCAAGCGGTCCGTCGACGTAGAATTTTGCTTCGACGCGGAACTCCTGTTGTTTGGGCAGGTTGTACGTCGGCTGGCCCGTCTCTGCTTCGATCTCCTCGAGGACGGTTTCGACGCGGTCTTCGCTGGCGACGCTCACGACGAACCAGACGTTCAGGTGGGGGTGTTCGCGCTCGTAGTTGTGTGCGACCTCCCGATGGGCGTTGACACGTTCGACGACTTCTTCGAACCGGTCTTCGGGGGCGTGCATTGCCACGAGGGTCGCAGCACCGCCGATCTTCTGGGCGTTGACCAACGCACCGTAGCGCGAGAGGACGCCGCGCTCGTCGAGGTCGCTGACCGTCGTGAGTACCTCATCTGCATCGATATCGTACCCGGCCGCAGACATGGCGTCCGCAGCGGCTTCGAATGGCGAGGCTGTCACGGGGAACCCTCCTTGAAAGGCGTTGACAACGGCACGCTCGCGCTCGGTGAGGTCAGCGTCCATACTCATACCCGAATCTCGGGACGGACGGGACATAAGAGCCTCGGGATGATTCGGGTCAGTGTCGTGTTGTCACTCACCTTTGACGCCCGTTACCTCGAACCCGAGGTCACGAATCCCCTCGAGGATCGCCTCGTGGTCGGCGCTGGCTTCGTAGTAGATAACGATGTCGAAGGTTCCCTGTCGCAACAGTTGTTGACACTCCCAGACGAAGGATTCGTCCTCGAGGGTTCGACCCTGGTGTTGGTTCGAGGAGAAGTCAGGGTCGTCGTTACCCGAATAGACGAAACAATCGGTCGGCTCGTAGCCCGCGCACTCGGCGATGATGTCGCCGACATCGATCGTCGCCTGCATCATCTTGATGTCGTCGTCGGAGCCGTATTCGGTGTGGACGATCGCCCCGTTGAGTTGAATCTCTCCTGGCTCGAGGAGGGCCTTCGTCCGGGCGTAGAGGTCGGCATCGATGACGTCGTTCATACGTTAGCCTCTCGTCTCGGCACGCATAGCCGTCACGATATCGGGGCCACCGACTGGTTGCCGGTCTCCCCTAGGTCAGACAGTCACTCGTGGAGAGACGGCGAACGGTTCTGTTCACTCGCGCATCCGACCGGGCAGCTATCTGTTTTCACTGAAACACGTAGGTCACAACACACATAACGGCCGGCCGTGTTGTGTAGAAATGATGAGACGGTGGTTGCGACGACGAATCGATTGGGGCTACGAGAAACTCCTTTCGAGAGAGGTCTCCGGTGCACCCACCCACGTGGCCGTGATTCAGGACGGCAACCGACGATACGCGAACAAACACGGCGAACACGCACCGGAAGGCCATCGGGCTGGGGCTAACACGACCGAACGCGTCCTCGAGTGGTGTCAAGAGATCGGTATCGAAGAACTCACGCTGTATGCGTTCTCGACGGAGAATTTTGCGCGGCCACAACACGAACAGGAGGCACTGTTCGACCTCCTCTGTGAGAAACTGCGCGAGTTCGCCGACGCCGACCGCGTCCACGACAATGGCGTCTGTATTCGTGCCATTGGCGACCTCGATCGACTCCCACCGCGAGTCCGAGACGCGATCGAGTACGCCGAGGACCGGACGGCCGGTTACGACGACTTCGTGCTCAACATCGCGCTCGCCTACGGTGGCCGCGCGCAGTTACTCGAGGCGGCTCGAAGCGTCGCCAGAGACGTCCAATCCGGTGACCTCTCCGTTGGGTCCGTGGACGATTCGACGATCACTGACCGGCTCTACGCCCAACCGGTTCGCGATGTGGACCTGATTATCCGGACCGGCGGGGACGAGCGGACGTCGAACTTCCTCCCTTGGCACGCAAACGGTAACGAAGCCGCCGTGTTTTTCTGTGCCCCGTACTGGCCGGAGTTCTCGAAAAGTGATTTCCTTCGCGGGATCCGCACCTACGAATCGAGGGCGGAGTCCTGGCGACGAACACGGGCGCGCCGAGCACTGGCACTCGTGCGGGCGATAAGCGACGTCGAACTCCCTGAGGCCAGATCGATCCTCTCACGATTCCGTGATTCACTGCCTCGCAGCGAACAACCCGACCCGGCAGCGGTGGCTCACTCGAGTAGCGTGCAAGTTGACGACGACTTAGAGAGCGGAGAGGTCGTCCCTGACGGTGGAACCCCGGCTGAAGACCAGTGATAGTGGTGCCGACGCTGTTTCTCACACCAACCAGTGAACGACAGATCACACCGGCCACTCAGGCTCCGAACCGCCGTGACCGATTGCAGAACTCACGGATTGCCCGCAAGAAATCCCGTTTTCTGAAATCCCGCCAGTTGATGTCCGTAAAGTAGAGCTCGGAGTAGACCGATTGCCAGATCATAAAATCCGAGAGACGCTCGGCTCCAGTTTTGATGACCAGGTCCGGTTCGTCCGGAAAGATCAGGTGGTCTTCGACGGTTTCGTCGTCGATGTCCTCCGGCTCGAGCGTCCCGGCTTCGACCTGTCCAGCGAGTGTTTTCACGGCGTTGGTAAACTCGCGTTTGCCACCCAGTCCGATCCCGATCTGGATCGGTTCGACGGCCTGGTGGTCGTCTGCCGGGCCACGGACGGCGACCGGCTCCGGCGTCTCGAGTGACTCGAGTTCCCGTTTGAGCGTCGGGATGGCAGCACTGTCCAGCACGCTCACGTAGACGGTCACCCGATCGGCGTACTCGAACGCCCAGTCGAAGAAGGCACCGAGCGTGTCGTACGCGCCACGCTCGAGGAGGTCTCGTTCGGTAATCACCAGCGCGATGTGTGCTGGTGGCTCCCCGCTGTGTCGACGGATCCGAGCGGCAAGGTAGCGTTCGTACAGGCCCACGCCGATGGGTTTTCCGGCGCAGCGTATACCGATTACGGTTGCCCAAGGGGGAGCGCACTCGCTCGTGACTGCCAACGGTTCCGGCAGCAGCATCTCAAGGAACCACTTGCAGGCGTCAAGAAGCTTCAAGTACCCCCCACAGAAAGGATCGGTTATCGTGACATCACCGGTCCGACGAGCGGGGGCATTTGCCGGGCTCTGTACGCTGACGCTGGCAGTGCCGTTTCTGGGTCCGACGCTGACGGCCCCCATCGCTGCCTTCGTGGCGCTCGTGGCGTTGCTGACCACTGATGGACCCGTGTTCGAGCTCTTTGCTTTTCCGGATGACTACGCAGGTGGCCGGCTCTATGGCTTGTTCACCTTCGTCCTCGCCGTGACCACCCTCGGCGCACTCGCCGTCCTTGGCTCACTCCCACTCCCCATTTTCGTCGGGGCCGTCCTGCTGGTCGGCTATGGAGCGTTCGCCGAAACGATCGCTCGAGCACAGACCGATGTCGACATCCTCCAGACAGTGGTATTCTGTACCGTTGGCACTGTCGCAGCCCTCGTTGGACAGGCCGCGACCCGATTCGTCATCGAGGAGCCGATCGATCCAGCCCTCCCGTTGCTGGTCTTTCTCGCCGTCAGTGGCACGCTCCTCGCTGCCCTGCTGAGAGACGTTCTCATCGCGTACGACGATCCCATCGTCCTCCTGAGTGTCGGCCTGTCGATGTGGCTGCTGTACGAACTCGAGCCGACGATCGGTCTCGTCGGGATGGCTGTCGCGTTGGGGATCACGATCGCTATCGGGTTCGTCTCTCACGCACTCGGCGCGGCTTCTATCGCAGGGATGCTCACCGGTATTTTGCTCGCTCTGTTGACGATCGTCCTCGGGGGCTACGACTGGTTCGCCCTCCTTATTACGTTCTTTGGGGTCGGCAGTCTCTCGACGAAGTTCCGGTACGACGAGAAAGCCACCCGTGGAGTCGCGGAAGCAAACGACGGGGCCCGCGGTAGTTCGAACGTCATTGGCAACACCGCCGCGGCCATGATCGCGGTCATCGGCTACGCGGCGAGTGCCGTCGACCTGCTCACCGTCGACCCATGGCTCTTCACGTTCGCGTTTGCCGGCGCACTATCGACAGCCCTGAGCGACACCCTCTCGAGTGAGATCGGCTCCGTCTACGACGAACCACGGCTCATCACGACATTCGAGCGCGTCGAACCCGGCACCGACGGCGGGGTGACCTGGCAGGGCGAACTCGCAGGTATCGCTGGCGCAACAGCAATGGCAGCGGTTGGGTTCCTGGTCTTCCCAGCAATCGGCCTCGTCGGTGCCGCCATCATCTTCGCCTCCGGATTCGTTGGAATGACCGTCGACAGCCTTCTCGGGGCCAGCCTCGAGGGGCAGTACCTCGACAACCAGGGCGTCAACTTCCTCGCAACCGTCGCCGGGGCGCTCACTGGGGCCGGGCTGTTTCTATTGTAATCACTTTTCGACCTCGAGTAAGGCCACTCGCTCACAGACTAGGTCCTCGAGCGTGGCGTCAGTGGCGGCCCGCTCAGCGGCCGTGATCGAAAAGTAGGACTCGATGAGCGCTTCGTCGCGGCCCCAGGGAAGCGGTGTGTCGACGGCCTCGAACGAGAGGGTGTCCTCGAGGGCACGCACACTTCCCGTTTCGTCGGGCCCGTCGACCAGAAAGACAGCGCGGGTGTCACCTTCGGTCACGCCTAACTCGAGGGCCTGGTCGATTTGCCGGCGGCCGGCGGCATAACAGAGCACTTCGACTGCCCGGTCGCGTGCGACGTTCGTCCCCCGGTCCAGTGCTCGATCGGCGAGAGTGAGTGCCCGCTCGAGGTGTTTCGGACCAGCGACGTACCGGGCGTCGAAAACCTGAATGGTGGCGTCGTGACGCTCCCCCAGCTCGTTCACGGTGTCGACGAACGGGTCGAGTGCGTCGACGGTCAGATGGCCGGGGACCAGTTGCATCAGAAATCACCCAACGAGGCCTGGTTTTCCTCGGTTTCGTCTTCGTCATCCTCCGTCCCCTTACTCTCGTCAGTCCCTCCCGTCGCCCCCTCGTCGTCTGGTCCGGAGACCCCGTCCGGCACGGTCGGCTCGATGCCATCCATCGACGGATCCTCCCGGCCGGCGTTCTCGAGGATCGTCTCGGCTGTTTTTTCGCCTTTGAGCGCGCCGAGGACGACCCCTTTGTCCGCCTTGCGCAGGTCGGCAGGCGTCTCGATTCCAGCGGCGGCGAGGGCTCGTGCACGCTTCCGGCCGACGCCACGGATGCCTACTAACTCGAGGAGGTCCTCACGCACGCCGTGTTCGACACGGGCGCGGGCTTCCCGAACGGCGACGGCCCACTCGCTGTCGAGTTCGTGTGCCAACGATTCAGCCGCGCCGAGCAGCCACTCAGCGGTGTCGACTTTTCCGCGGAGGTCACCCGGCCCGATCTGATAGCGTTCCGTGAGCCGATCTTCGTCGTCCTCGTCGGCCCAGTCCTCGAGCAGTTTCCCGGTTTTCAGGGCCGCCAGCCAATCTTCGAACCGGGCGGACTCGTGTTCGCTCGGGGTATCACCGAGCAGTTCCGTTTCGCGCTCGTAGTACAGTTCGCCGTACCGTTTGTCCTCACCTGAGCGCAGATAGAGTTCGTACATATCCGGCGTTCGGGCGATGAGTTGGTACAGTCCCAGTGGGGTTGGTCGTGTGTCGGCGGACTCGAGCCCGTGAACGATTGCTGCGGCGCTCATCGGATCGAGATAGAGGCGGGAGACGGTGTGGCCCAGACTGGTGGCCGAGAGCCGTACCTCACCGGTTGGACCGGCCAGATCGGCCGCCGAGACGAACGCCCCGTCCGCGCCGCTCCCGTCGTCGACGCCGTCTCCTTCGCGCTCCAGAAAGCCGTTACGCTCGAGGTAGGCCACCACGTCGTCGGTCACGCGCTCGAGACGACCCGCCTCGGTCGACTGGGTGGCGTAGAGGGTGTCAGTCATGAACTCGAGTAACCCCTCACGCGTCGTGGCGAAGCCGGAGGCGACAGTGGCGAGGACGTGCGTGCGGAGGGCTGGCTCGGCGGCGAGTTTCGAGCGAACGTCTTCTGGTTCGGCCCAGACGTAGCGTTCGAACAGGTCGTCCATGTCGTCGTGGTTTTTCGCCAGTAAGACCGCCTCGCCGTAAGGGTCGAGCCCCGGTCGGCCAGCACGCCCCATCATCTGGTGGACCTCGAGGACGTTCAGTGGAGCCATCCCGCCGGCAGTCGCGTCGAAGCGCCGCCAGTCTCGAACGACGACCCGTCTCGCGGGTGTGTTGACCCCAGCCGCCAACGTCGGCGTCGCCGAGATCACTTTCAGTAACCGATCCCGGAACGCATCCTCGACGAGGCTTCGGTGTTCGCTCGCGAGCCCCGCGTGGTGGAACGCAGAGCCGCGTTCGACGCAGGTCGCCAACTCATCGCTGGTCTCGGTGTCGCTGACGTCACGAATCGCGTCGGCGAGGTCCTGCAACTCGCGTGTTTCCTCGGCCGTCACGGCCTCGCCACTGGTCCGTGCTAATCGTCTCGCCGCTGCCTCGGCGTTTCGCCTGGAGTTGACGAACACCAGCGAGGAGCCGCCTTCCTCGAGGATGTCCCGAACCAGCGCTGCTTCCTGTTTTTCGCTGCCGTCCGTGGGGACCTCCCGCGTCGTGCCGTCGTCGAAGTGGAGGGCGTTGCCGTAGTGGACGCCCGTCCGAAGCTCGATGGGCCGCCAGTCGCTGTCGACCAGCGCCGCGTCGAGCCAGTCGGCGATCTCTCCGGCGTTGCCGACCGTCGCCGAGAGCGCAACGACCTGCAAGGCGGGGTTCAACTGGCGAAGCTTGGCCAGGGTCACCTCGAGCGTCGGCCCGCGGCCGGGGTCGTGAACCAGATGGACCTCGTCACTGACGACACAGGTGAGCTCCGAGAGCCACTCCGCCCCGTTTCGCACGAGTGAGTCCACTTTTTCACTCGTCGCGACGATCAGATCCTTGGTTGCGAGCCACTCACTGGTCGATTCGTAGTTGCCGGTGGCGACACCCGTGGTCACGCCGAACGCTTCGTAGGCGTCGAACTCGGCCTTTTTCTCGCTCGCCAGTGCGCGTAACGGGACGATGTAGAGCGCTTTGCCCCCGCGGTTGATCGCCGACAGCATCGACAGCGCCGCGATCATCGTCTTCCCGCTGGCCGTCGGGACCGCAGCCACGAGGCTTTCACCCTCGAGTATCCCTGCCTCGACGGCTTCTGCCTGCGGGGGGTACAACGACTCGATCCCTTCCGTTCGGAAGTGCTCGAGTGCGCCGGGTGGCAGTCCCGACAGGTCCTCACTATCCATTGGGAGTCGTTCGTCCGCGCTCGGATTTAAACTGTCGTCTTCGGAGGTCCGTTGGGTCCCGAGCGTGCACGGATTGCGCCACACCAAACGCTCTTGCTCGTTCCCTTCGAACGACCGCGTATGAAGGTCGAATTCGACGAGGATACCTGTATCGGGATGTACCAGTGTGTCGCCGAGTGGGGTGAGGGGTTCGAGAAGGACAAGACCA